>JANPLP010000716.1:0-6379 GCA_031426595.1 Planctomycetia bacterium
TGTAACTATCGGCCATTCAGGCAACCCCTCACAGATTTGGCCTGGCAAGAGTTCTAGATCAGAAGGTGACCATGGCCGAGTCACAATGTCGCCCACCAATGCAACTCCAGCTCTGTACGACTCTTCCAAACCTGCTTGCAGTGCAGCCGCACGCAACGCAACGCACTCCTCAATCGAATGCCGTTCGGCAGTCGTTCGTCGATGACGAATCACTGCCCCGATCCACTCCGGAAAACTGTTGCCGGCCGGAAACGGCTGCCTCAAGTCGCTGAACTCGAAATGTGAGTGCGCGTTCACCAACCCCGCGGAAAGCAAACTTCCTGGCAACTCGAGATCTGCTGGCACAGAACAGTCACCCGTGCATTCGACGACTCTGCCAGCGCGCACGACGATTTGACCAGGGCGATATATCAACGTCGGCGAAACTAGAATCGCATCCGCTTGGATTCGGGTTTTACGCGACTCAGCAGCCCCAGCCGCTTCAAAGGAATTACTCACGCATGCCTCGTTGCAAAGAGGTTAAACTTTTATTCAACTTTCACGGCCTTTGGCTGTTCTGGCGATAGCTCGCTGAAAACAGAAATCGCAAATGATTTTATGCCGCGCCAGACACTCTCAATTGGCAGTCGACTGTAGAACTGGGATCCTGCGGCAGCTAAACTGTGTCGCTGTTAAATGCTCGCTTGCTAAAGCTCGAGCCGACCCGCCTATACCCTACCTGCACTTGGAGTCGCCAACGATGAGCTTACCTTACTTCAGCCGATTGCTGCAACGCAGTTGGTGCCTCCCGATCATCTGCTACGCGATCGCGAGTTTTCCCTTCGCAGCAATTTCAGGCGAGCCGATCGCTGAGTTGGGACCTGTGGGTGAAGTAACCAAAATAAAAGGCGATTTTCAGTTCACGGAAGGTCCGACCAAAACTCCCGACGGCTCGCTGTACTTCACCGACATACCCGCTGAGTCCATTTTCAAGTTAACTCCAAGCGGCCAAATAGAATTATTCGTCAAGCCCTCGGGGTTCGCAAATGGATTGATGTACGGCGGTGGCAATCGATTGTTAACGTGTCAAATGGACGGACAACTTGTCTCGATCGATCTTATGGATAAGAAGGTCACCGTCTTGGCGGACAAGTTCAAGGATAAACGCTTCAACGCCTGCAACGATTTGGTAATCGACAAACAAGGTGGCGTCTACTTCACCGATCCGCGCTACCGTGCTCCCGAACCTTGGCCTCAAGGAACAGAGGCATTTTACTACCGCGCAGCAGACGGAAACGTGACACGCCTGGGCGAAGACATTTCGGCTCCCAACGGCATCATCCTGTCCCCTGACGAAAAGACTTTGTATGTCGTTCCCTCGATGCAGCGGCAAGTGATGGCGTACACAATTTCCGAACCCGGAAAGCTCGGCGATCGCAAAATCCTGTGCGAATTGAAGCAAACCGGTTCCAATACCACGCAGGGGGGCGATGGTCTGACGGTCGATTCGTTGGGCAATTTGTACATAACTTCAGCGTTGGGTCTTCAAGTTTTCTCGCCAAACGGAAAAATGCTAGGTATTATTGAAGTGCCGGAACATCCAGCCAATGTGACCTTTGGCGGCCCCGATAACAAAACACTGTACATCACGGCTAGAACCGGCTTGTACAAATGTGAAATGAGAGTCGCCGGCCATCAGTTTCGATCTGAGTAAACGGTCGAATAGCTGCTCACCATCCTCCTCGCTTATCCTCACGATTTGGTTTGAACATGAAGTTGACTTCACTTGTTGCGTTGACTGTAACACTGGCCGCTGGTTGGCTTCCACTGAATTTTGCCTCAATCATGAGCACCGCTCAGGCGGGTGATCCAGCTACGTCAGACCCTGCTCAAGTTGACGCTGCTTATGAGTACATTGGCGAGTACTTGGGCGAGTTGAGCGGCAAAGCTATCGCGGTGCAAGTTTCGACTCGCAAAGGCGACTCCATTTTCTATGCAAAACTATTTCAAGGCGGATTACCAGGCATCGGTTGGGACGGCCAAAAACCGCAAGTATTCAATGGCAACGAAGCCGGTAGTCAATTGCGTTTGATCGGCGAAAACGGCGAGACTCAAATGGAAGTGACTCCAAACAAAGTCACCTTGGCCGATGTCAATCATCGGACGGAACTGCGAAAGGTACTTCGCCACGGCGTGTCGCTTGGCATGCAACCACCGGCTGATGCAAAGATACTTTTTAATGGCACGTCGACTTCTGCGTTCAAGAGCGCTAGCATGACAAGCGACGGGCTCCTCAAAGCGGGAGCTGAAACGGTGGACTCCATCGGCTCGTGCCGGCTGCACCTCGAATTTCGCACCCCCTACATGCCGACCAGTGAAGATCAAAAGCGCGGCAACAGCGGCATCTACATCCAGCGTCGCTACGAGGTGCAGATTCTTGAATCGTTCGGTCAAGATGTTGTTTTCAATGGCTGCGGAGCACTCTACCGGCAACGCGAGCCGAATCTGAACATGGCACTGCCGCCACTTGTTTGGCAAACTTACGATATCTTTTTCATCGCTGCGAAATTTGATTCAGCGGGCAAAAAAACAGCGCCCGCTCAAATCAGCGTCATTCACAATGGAGTGCCCGTTCATTATCGGACCGCTGTCGCGAGCAAAACCGGGGCAGGCAAACCCGAGGGGCCCGAGCCGATGCCGCTCCTTCTGCAGGACCACAGCGATCCTGTCGTCTATCGCAATGTGTGGTTACAAGCTGCAGAGGTAGGATCTTTGACGTACAATAATGCCGCGGTTCAACCTGAGCAGATCCTCAATTTTCCTGGCCAGACCAATCAGCGCGTGACTCTGGTCAGCGATTATCGCCCTTGATCAGAGTGCGCGTGATTAGCTGACAATATGTCTCGCGTGGTTGAGTTCCCGGTAGACGAAACACACCCGATGCGAAACTTGCAGCAGTAGTTAGGGTTGAATACGCCGATCCCTTTTCATGAGCGCTCCCTTTTCTCCGCTACAAGGAACTCACGTATGTCCTCTCGTCAACAACGCATTGTAGAAGAGTATCTTCACCAAGCGCCCCGCTCGATGGGAGCTTACTCGCGGCGGCAATTTGCAAAGTATCTTTCCTTCGGCGCCGCCATGATTGCCTCGGCTGGCGCATTCGCGGATGAATTGTTGAAAACCCCGGCACTCACCGAAGGGCCTTTCTATCCCGACAAACTGCCGCTCGACACTGACAACGATCTGCTGATGGTCAATCAAGGGATCACGCCAGCTGTCGGAGAGATCACGCATCTCAGCGGTCGTGTTCTCACTGAAAACGGAAGTCCAGTTCGCAATGCGTTCGTTGAAATCTGGCAAGTCGATAACAACGGATCATACATCCACTCCGGCTCAAGCAATCGCGACAAACTCGATGCAAATTTTCAAGGCTATGGACGTTTCCTCACGGATTCCAAAGGCCAATATTACTTCCGCACAATTAAGCCAGTTCCCTATCCGGGCCGCACACCGCACATCCACATGGCGGTCAGCCAAAATGGCCAGCGAGTTCTGACGACTCAGTTGCTGGTCAAAGGACATGAAGGCAATGAGCGCGATGGCGTCTTTCGCCAACTGAGAACTCCCGAACAACGCAATCTGCTGCTCGCTAGTTTTGATCCGATGGAAGGCTCAAAGCTCGGCGAACTTACCGCTGCGTTCGACATGGTCATCGGCAAGACCCCGCACGAAAACGATGACGGCAAGATTCGCGGTGGACTCGGCAAGCCACTCGGTCGTTAAATCTAAGCCGGCTCTGCGCTAAATCTTCCATACACTACGCGTGTTGCTAAAAGCGATGGTTCACTTAAAGTACTGGCAAAGCGGCCCCAACAGGAGCCGCTGCAGCTCGAATCGACATGCCGGTCAGCAGACTGTGAACAATCTTATCAAGGGCTGTGTGACAAATCGGATCATTCAGCGCATCGCTCAAATTGCCCGTGTCGGATTCTGACCGCAACTGGATATTTAGCGGCACTTCACCTAAGAACGGCACGCCCAGTTCCTCGGCTTTCAATCTTGCCCCGCCATGCCCAAAAATGTCATAGCGTTTGCCATTGTCCGGGCAAATAAAGCCACTCATGTTTTCAACCATCCCTAGAATTGGAATATTGGTCTTGCGAAACATGGCGACCGCTTTTACTGCGTCGAGCAGCGCGACTTGCTGCGGCGTACAAACCACGACCGCTCCAGCGAGCGGAATCATCTGGGACAGTGTTAATGCAATATCTCCCGTGCCTGGGGGCATATCGATAATCAAATAATCGAGAGGCCCCCAATAGGTATCGCGTAGGAACTGCGAAATGGCTCCATGCAACATCGGCCCGCGCCAGATCACCGCTTGATCAGGCTCGACCAAGAACCCCATCGACATCACTGGCATGCGATCAAAGAAGATAGGTTGCACTTTGCCATTCTGAACTTCCGGACGCCCCGACAATCCAAGCAAATGCGGAATGCTTGGTCCGTAAACGTCAGCATCCATCAGGCCGACTTTCGCTCCCGCTTTCAGCAGTGTCAAAGCGATCGATGCAGCGATGGTGCTTTTGCCGACTCCACCTTTGCCTGATCCGACGGCGATGACACTCTTGACCGACATACCGATCTGCCCAAGCGGTGCAGGAGGACGGTCGAGCTCCTCGAACTTGACTTCAAAACTCTGTTTGTCGGGCGCACTGGCTCGCAGCCGTTCTTCAACCTGGGCAGCGAAGTGCGCTCTCAATGGAAAACTATGGGTCGACAACTTGATCGTGCAAACCACCGATCCACCGTCGACCTGAATCTCACCAATCTGATTCGTCTTGGATATCGGGCGACCAGTTTCCGGATCTCTCAAATCAGTAATGGATGCCGCCAGCGCTTGAACTAATTCAGAGGACATATAGAAATGCTTTTAAAGAGCTGTGTCAGATTAACTGCGTTTACGACCGATGAACTGATAATAAGGAGTTCGGATAATCGGTATGTAAGGCACTTTCGAATACGATTCGTGCGACCAGATAGGGTCGAAATGGTTTCGCAAAAACGGCAGGTGATCAGGCGATGGAAAGACATTGTCACTCGCGAACCAAACCGGCCAAAAACTGCGAGTGAACCAACTGTGTCGCTTCAATCCTTCCGCCGCATGTTTACGTGCGGTGTAGAAATCGACCACCCCGATCACCCCGCCTGGCTTGAGCATTCTAAGAGCGTTTTCAATAGCCCCAAACCAATCGGGAATCATCGTCAGCGAATAGGAAAAGGTGACTACATCCGCTGAACCTTCGGGAGGTTGCCAAGCCGTCGCGTCCCCTTCGATAGCTGTCACATGATTCCAACTGTTCTTTGCAAATCGCTGACTGGCCACCGACAGCAACGAAGTGGCCAAGTCAACCACATAGGCTTTGCCCAGTCGGGGTATCGACTCGCGGATGAACTCCAGGTTCGCCCCGGTGCCGCCGCCTAGGTCTACCCACACGCCTCCTTCTGGCACAGGAATTTTCTGAAAGAGCTCTTCGCGACCGTGCAGCAACCGTTTGCGAAAATCATCGTACGCGTCAGCTTGGCCGGAGTAGAAATTCTCCATCCGCTCAGCGTGGTTTTTGCCTCGCACTGGACGGAGTGCAAGGTGATATAAAATTTTCAGGTCCTGAAGCAGTGCCATAATAATTACGTCTAGCTGGCCAAGTCCGCGATGTAGAAGCTACCGTAAGTGTGCACTCGATCGAGCTCATGCAGCTTTGCGGATAAGTCGCTGTGATATGTCAACAGCTCAGGCAACATCTTCTGCTTGCCATCGTGCATCACCGCCACTCGATCAATGAACTCGGTCCGCAATCCACCGCTCCGCCATAGCACCTTAGCACCAGGTGCCGCTCGCCCTAGAATCGCTTGCCACTCGGACTCAAGGAGCGGGAAAAAATGATCCGAAAGCCAATCCATATGATCAAGCAGAATGAATCTCGAAATCGGCTCTTTTCCTTTTTCTAGAAAGCCTTGAACGCTATCGGTGTGTACTGAAACGTTCGCAACATTGTTCGATTTCAGTTGCTGGAAGTTGGCGGCCTTTAGATACTCGGGACAGCACGTTGGAGTGTACGAACCCGTAATGTAAACGCGCCAAAAATAGTTATCCACAAAGGGCAGCTTTGCGAACACTGCTTCCATGGAGTCTTGAATAAATTTCAGAATCCCACCCGGATACTGCGTCTCAATCTGCTGTCGCTGCGCCTTCGGAACTCCAAGCATCGAAAGGGTTGTATCGCGATTCAGCGCGAATCGCAGCGACCGACTCCAGAACTTCTCTTGAATCGATTCATAGATCGCGGCTTGTTCGGACAGCGTCGGTGAAGCCATCAGTGCATCGATTTCTGGACGGACT
>JANPLP010000717.1:0-2400 GCA_031426595.1 Planctomycetia bacterium
AAGCCAAGTTCAAGATGCCAGACAATCTGACAACTTGGAAGATAAGTGGCTGGGCCGTGGGGACCAAAACAGAAGTCGGCTCCGTGGAGTTAAAAGCGGTAACGCGTCGCGATTTGCTCGTCCGACTGCAAACACCGCGATTTTTGGTGGAAGGTGACGAAGCGGTTTTGTCAGCGATCGTCAACAATGATTTCCCAATGGACAAAGAAGTCCGCGTGAAATTGGAGATCGACGGCCAGACGCAAATCGAGCTGATGGCGGACGTCGCTGAAGAACAAACAGTGACTGTCAAGTCGCATGGCCAAACCCGCATCGATTGGCGATGTCGAGCGCTAGCGGAAGGCGAAGTGAAGCTCCGTGTGTCCGCCATTGCTGACACTGCCTCCGACGCCGTCGAGCAGACTTTACCGATCCTGGTGCATGGATTTCTGAAAACAGACTCGTTTGCCGGAACCGTCCGTCGAGACGCTGAAAAGTCGCAAGTCACTTTCACCGTCCCTGCCGATCGACGCCAGGAACAATCGGAGTTGGTTGTGCGTGTCAGTCCTACGCTAGCGATGGCGATGATCGACGCACTTCCCTACTTGGCTGAGTATCCATACGGATGCACCGAGCAAACATTAAATCGCTTTTTACCCACAGTCATCACGCAGCGCGTGCTGCTGGATCGCAATATCGACTTAGCAAAATTAAAAGACGCTCGCAACAATTTGAACGCGCAAGAACTTGGCGCGCCTGCTGAACGTCGCGCTCGTTGGCAACGCTTCAATCGCAATCCTGTCTACGATCGCGAAACGGTTGACGACATGGTCGTTGCGGGCGTTAATCGCTTGACCAATATGCAAAATGGTGACGGCGGATGGGGGTGGTTCAGTGGCGCTGGTGAGATCAGTTCAGCTCATACTACAGCCACCGTAGTTCGTGGTCTGCAAGTCGCAGTGCAGAATGAGGTTGCAATCGTACCCGACGTATTGCAGCGCGGCTTAGCTTGGTTGGATCAATACCAAGCCACTGAACTTCAGAAGCTTAAGAATGCGGCCACGAAAGTTGCACCGTATAAGACGCAACCCGATAACTTAGACGCGCTCGTATTCCACGTCCTCGCCTCTGAAGATCGCGCTAATCCGGAAATGCAAACCTTCCTATACGAAGGCCGCCAGCATCTGAGCGTCTACGGGAAAGCGCTTTTAGCTTGGTCGACGCACAAACTCGCGAATGCCGAACAGACCGCGATGTTACGGCAAAACATCGAGCAATTCTTGGTCGAAGACGCTGAAAACGAGACCGCTTACCTTCGCGAAGAATCCGGTTGGTGGTATTGGTACGGCAGTCAGATTGAAGCCACCGCTATGTACCTGAAGCTGCTTGCAGCGCAAGACCCCCAAGGCACCGTCGCACCACGTTTGGTTAAGTACTTGTTGAACAATCGCAAGCATGCAACCTACTGGAACAGCACCCGGGATACCGCTTTAGTCATCGAAGCCTTTGCGGACTATTTGAAAGCCACAGGCGAAGCGGCCGCAAACGTTACTGCCGAAGTATGGCTGGGCGATAAACGCCTAGGTCGCGTGGAATTCACGCCTGATAACCTCTTTACAGTGAACAACACGATCGCCATCGCGGGCAATGCAATCCCCAGTGGCGAACAGAAGCTGGAGATTCGCCGAATCGGCAACGGTCCGCTTTACTGGAACGCTTACTCGACGCACTTCACGCTTGAAAAAGAGATCAAGCCTGCAGGGCTCGAAGTCAAAATCGAGCGCCGTTACTACTCGCTCAAGCCGACTACGAAAGACTTGCTGTTGCCTGGCAAGAACGCCGCAGTCGTCGATGCACAGCGAACTGCTTTCGAGCGAACCGAAATCAAAGACTTGGATACAGTCACCAGCGGGCAATTGGTCGAAGTTGAATTGCTGATCGAAAGCAAGAACGACTACGAATACGTCTTGATCGAGGATAACAAAGCGGCGTGTCTAGAAGCGGTCGATACGCAGAGCGGCTATTTTTACTCGGCAGGCTTGAATATCTACCGCGAACTGCGCGACAAGAAAGTCGGGCTTTGCATCCGCTGGCTTCCGCGCGGTAAGTACTCAGTGCGATATCAATTGCGCAGTGAAGCGCCCGGCAAGTTCACGGCGCTTCCAGCCAAAATCACCGGCATGTACGCGCCCGAATTGATCGGTAACTCAGCCGACTTTGACATCCAAGTCAACGATGTGCCTTAAATACAAGACGCCTTTGCCGAAAAGATCGGCGTCGACTAGTGCTTCAACACAATTTAACTTTGGGGTAGAGATGCTTCAGTTTTTTGCGGGCATCCTCGACAGTGAATTGCCAGTCGACCCCTCGTTGTTTCGCATTCGTTGCAGTTGCCCAAGCGGATACTTGGGCCTGAATTGA
>JANPLP010000718.1:0-9834 GCA_031426595.1 Planctomycetia bacterium
GACCCGGCGCCCATACTTGTTGAATTGTGAAATCCCAACCAAACCGATAATCGGCTGTTCAGAACCCGCTGTCTCGATCTCCGCTTTGTAAGGCAAGTCGATAACGATCGGCGGACGGTTGGTAACCTGCTGACCAGCGACATTAACGCCAGAAAAATTGAAAAATGTATACCTCAGATTATCATCCAGCACTCCGATCAGCTTAGCACCGGAATCCGCCGCTGCGGCCTTTGCGTAAGTGTTCTCGCTCATCGTCTCCGTCGATCGCACTACGCCGGGCCCGAGCCGCATTCCAGTTCGCAGTTCAACATAAGCTTCTGCAGGCCCCTGAGCGCGAGATGCGGGAACCCATATCAGCGACAGCAGAACCAGCACTATCGTTACAACTGATAGATTCGAAACCTTCAACAACATCACAAGTTCCTGTGGCTTGTAGAAACGGCCAGCAGCTCAGCAAATCAGACTGCAACAGTTCATTAGAACTTCCCGCCCAGCGAAAGCCAAACACAAAACGAAAAAACCCGCCGTGAAGCGGGTTCGCGTTTCGGAATATTCGTAAGGACGGTCTCTATCGACCGCCAAACAACTTCCGTAATGTCTCGGATGCTGCGTCTTTTGAGGATGCCGTAGAAGGCTTGCTCGAGGCAGGAGCCAACTTGCCTGGCTTCGCCTTAGCACCCCCTCTAGCGTCCGCCTTCGTCTCTTCGCTCGATTTGACGTCCATCACCGTCTGTTCAGTTGCACTATCGACTTTGGATGATTCATCCAAATGGAACTGACGGGTGACAGGCTCCAACCCAGTCCGACGTTCTATCTGCTCGGCTTCATCAAGCCAACTACTAACATCGACCTCTTCAAACCGACTGTCGGTCGCACTCGCGGCAGTCCGAGCCGCGGCCTCTTCGACAGTCTTGATTTCAGGCTTCTTGACTTTGTCGATACCCACTTCGAGAACGGCAACGAATTCAAGCTTACCGACGCGAATCACATCCCCGTTTTTGAGAACCTTTGCCTTCGACGGGTCGAGCTGCTGGTCGTTCACATGGGTGCCATTTCGGCTCTTCAAATCGATCAAAAGAATGCGCCCATCTTTGCGTACTATGGCAGCATGACGGCGACTGATCGATTCACTCTTCGGACGCAGTTGGCATTCCTCACTTCGCCCAATCAAGAACTTATCCGTATTGATAGCAACCATCTTGCCATCCTGACTCCCCCCAACAACCTTTAGATGCATTTGCATTCCACTGACCCCCGAAAAGACTTCACGCAAATTTCCAGTCGGTTCGAAACAGCAGGCGACCCGCATAGAGCGCAACGGGTTGCGTACAAGCGAAAAACTAGACTAATTCAAATTTCCATAACCTACAGTTACTCTTCTGTAATCTAACCAACTCACCTAATACTTCCATTATCGGCACAACAAGCGCTCAAAGACAATAGCGCAAGGCGAAAACATCCTGCGTTTAAGTCTGCTTTTGGAGGGAAAGCACGCCAATGTGAACCAGTCGTCAGACGCGACCTCGCCACTGCGGTGACTCAAACTTACTCATCTTCGAAGTTGCGCACGTCATCAGCTCAATTGCTAAGAATTCTTCGCATTTGAGCCTCACGCCTAATAAAGCGTCAATTCCCCTTTCAAGCCGCAATTGCATTTCGCGAGCAAATAGTCGGCCATTCGCCGCGCGATCCAGTACTTGCGGCACCAAATCCCCTATACCTGGTAGTTCAAAAGCATAACTACTCCTACGTAACAACAAACTTCCATGCTGCAACAGGGCCCCTTGAGCTCTGCGCTGTGCACTCCCCATTACCTTATGCCCCCCGACAACGACGTCCCCGTCGCTCCGACGCTGGAAACACAAAAAATTTGTGGAGGCCACTTCCTTATGCTGTACACTCGGTTCGGCAATATTATAGGTAGGCTGCCAACGCGCCGCTGGAAGCCCAAGCTCATTCAGCCATTCCACCATCGCGACATGAACCGCCGCATACGTCTTCGGGGCTGCACCAACATGGTTGGCCCGTTGGGGAATGGCAAGCGAGTAAGTGAGGTCGTGATCGTGAACAATCGCGCCGCCACCTGTCGCCCGCCGGACCAAAGCAATATTTCGACTCTGCTCATGCTGCTCGCGTTCCTCGAGCGTCTGAAAATATCCAAGTGATAGGGTTGGTTCAGCCCACTGATACACCCTCAACACAACTACCTGATGCTTTTCGGCGAATGCCAACATGGCGTCATCAATGGCCATGTTCATCAAACCGCTTCGAGGTTCATCAAAATAGCTGAATGCATCCATCAAGCTGCTTCACTTCTTCCATTTACGCTTGAGCACATTGCTTGCGATAAGCCTCGTAGTCCATCAACCCGTCCAAATTGACACCGTCCGCTACTCGCACCTTGATAATCCAACCGTCTCCAAACGGATCGTCGCCAAGCTTCTCAAGGTTGTCCGCCAATTGCGAGTGAACCGCCACCACCTCACCATCGACGGGGCTGTAGAGAGGACTCACCGCCTTGACCGACTCAACTTCTCCGAACTCTTGGCCCGTCTTAACTTTCTGGCCAACACTCGGCAGCGCCATGTAAACCAAGTCCGTGAGTTGCTCAACGGCGAAGTCAGAAATTCCGACCACCGCAATCGTTTCGCCATTCTCTTGCGTCAATCCAACCCACTCGTGCGATGAATTGTATTTTAATTCCTCAGGTTTCATTTCTATGTCTCCGGTCAATCGACTTGTTGATTTCGTTTGTAAAAGGGGAGGGGAGTGACCATCGCACTGACTGTCGAACCGCGGATATCGACATCAATATTCGACCCCGCTCGCGCCATCTCAGTAGCTATATAGGCCATCGATATAGGTGCGTCGATCGTCGGCGAAAAAGTCCCACTAGTCACCTCACCAACCTTGCGACGATCTGAATCCATCACCGACGCACCCTCACGAGCTGCGCGCCTACCCTCTAATCTCAATCCCACTCGCACGACAGTTTGCTGGATGTGACGTTTCGCAGCAAGCGCCTCCGAACCCAGAAAGGTCCGATCGCCTAAGCTTACCGCAAATCCCAGCCCAGCCCGATAAGGGTCAATCTCTTCGCTTAACTCGTGACCATACAAAGGCATGCCGGCTTCTAGTCGCAAGGTGTCCCGAGCTCCTAACCCAACTGCTGAAATTCCATGCTCGCGGCCAGCCAACATCAAGTTGTCCCACACCCGCGGCGCATCTTCTGCTTTCACGACCAACTCAAAGCCGTCTTCGCCCGTGTAACCGGTGCGAGTCACAATGCAGGGCTTGCCCATCTGCTCTGTCACCAGACCCCTGTAGTATTTCAGCGCCGCAACCTTGGGCGGCAATATCCGCCCAGCGATTTCGACAGCCCTGGGCCCCTGAATCGCAATCATTGCCGTCGTGTCCGTCGCATCATGAAAGGCGACATCAGGAAAGTCAGCCAAGTGAGGCTGAATCCATTTTAATATCTTCGGTCGGTTACTGGCGTTAACCACCAATAGAAAGAATTGCCGACCACTGGGGCTCTCGAGGCAAGCGACTAACACGTCGTCGAGTATGCCACCCTCTTCATTACACATCAACGAGTAACGAACAGCCCCAGCTTTCATGTCCGCCACGCGCCGAGTTAACAAGTGGTCGAGCAACTGATCCGCTCGTCCACCCTCAAAACGCAAACGCCCCATGTGCGAAATGTCAAATAACCCTGCAGCAGTTCGCGTCGCCGTGTGCTCCGCCACAATCGAAGTGTACTGAATCGGCATCTGATAACCGGCAAATTCCGCAGTTCGCGCGCCGTGGGCTAAATGCCATTCAGTAAGTGGTGTCGAGGCTAGCGGAGCATTCATCAATTCAGCTTTCCAAAGTACCAAGCAAACTCAGCAGTGCCAAGCCAACTCATTCCGCCATAGTTGCCACTCAATACACAGCGGCAACCCAACACAGCGGCAACCCAACACCGCAGCAACCCAACACCGCAGCAACACGCCCAGGCGAATCCCAGGGCAAGACGTACATCGAATTGTCAAGGAACAGTTCAAACAGCAATCAGCACAAGTCGCGTTTCCACGCCGCCAACCGACTGAGCCTTCAAACGAGCGTATTGTAACTGCTCTTAACCCGTCGAGTAGCCACCCGAACTGCACTTTCACCCCTTAACCAATGAGGCTTATGGTAGCAGCCTCGCAGAAAGAATTTCGTTCTCATGGTCGTACCCAAGAATTCCAACGCGACCTCGCCAAACGGTATCCACTGCAGGCTCACGTTCACTTGCTGGAACGAACAACTCCACCATCATGTCTCGTCGCTTATCGTAAGTTTCAAGCCACTTACCCGGACCTTCGGGCGCATAATCGAACGTTGGCTCGATACTTTCACCCTCTATCTCTAGCGATAGTGTGAACTCGTGTTCCCGAATTGCATCAAGCACCAATAGCAACCGCTCTGAGTCATCCGATTCCTTTAACTGCTGCAGCACTTGTTCGAACCACTCATCCTCAGGCGTCAGCCCCTGCTCGATCTGCAACCGGTCCGACTCTTCCGCCGCTTCACCGGGCTCAAGGATCAGCGGAAACGTTTCCGTCCAGTCTGGCCAACTCGGAATATCGATCCGCATTTCAACTGACCATAGCACTTGATTGTCGGTCAGCTTCATAGACGGTGCAGCACCCGCTGGGGTCGCTATTTCAAAATCAAAGCTCTGCCGTTGACCACCAATCAGTCGCTGAGCACCAGTTAACTCGACCACTTGCTTCATCAATTCGTTGGTGTGCGTCTTACGGTTACTCCCGGATCCGGAAACGCAGCTTTCAACACCGCTGAATGTGTATTGGACTGAATTGATTTTTAAACTCCGCTTCGGAGTAAAACTCAGATGCCCGCGCACGGTCTCTCCAGCCCGCGCTCGACGGGGCTCCAAGCTTGTTTCAATCGATCCAGTCAATTGCCTTGGCAAGAAAGATTTAAAGAACCAGATAAACCCCAGAACGATGGCCACGATCGGTATCAGCCACCAGAAAGCGATGATAAATATCGAGGCAATCGCGCTGAGAATAACCCAACCAAACACTCCCATGTTGGCCGATTGCTTGCGCGACGGCTGCACATCAGCCGGCGATGTGCTTGCAACCACGGGAAACTCGACGATCGCTTTCGGATCCGTCGCCCACGCCAGCTTCGCACGGGCTTCGACGTTGTGACTAACGTTCAAGTAAGTCCCATAATAAGTGGGCGGCCATGTTGCGCAGGCCAACTTGAATGGATATTTGTACTCCTGCCCCGACTGCCAAGCTCCTTGGAATGCAGTCACTTCTTCCGCAGTCCCCGAATCAATGTTCCCTCGCCCATGCGTGGTCCACCGCGTACCGATGACTAGCCCTTTGCAATTCGTCTCTTTATCGCAGCGTACAACGACCGTCCCACTTACTAGCTCGCCGCCCAGTCGAATCTTCTTGGGCTCATCCAATTCAATTCTCAAATTGCAGGCGGCCATGTTGCTCGCTCCGAGATGCTCAGTTGAAATCGCTCATACAGAAAGTGCTCGATGCGCCGCAGGTTCGATCCAAAACGCTGCACGAGTAACTCCGCAAACTTTTCATCAATCCAAGGAGCCGGCATCTGCACGTCCAACCGGCTAGCTTCGATTCGACGATTGAGGATCCTCATCGCCAACTGCGGCGATAAGGGCCTATCAACGTTGACTGTCCACACTCGATAACCCATCCGCTGCAGACGCCAAGAATAGTCCACGTGCGTTCCAATTGCGATGGGACCTCGACCGCACAGCAATCGCCCATGTTGATACCATCCCATGCGATCCGCTTCGTCTACCAACACCGGCCGCGAACGGGGCAGAGCAGGGCGGGGCCCAGTCTCGGGATAGTACACATACTGCGCGCCAGGCAAGCGACTTTCGAGGACGGCTAAGAGCGTTGATTTACCGAAGCCGCAGCCGCCGACAAACTGAATCGCGACCTGCGAATCTTCCAGCAAACTTAACCACTCATCCAACTCGTCAACGACCGCCAATTCAGCTCGCTCTGCTCTCGTCAGCTCGCCAAACGGATTACGAACCAAATTCAAATGCTCGTAAGGTGACTGCATAGTCGATATCAGCTCGCCTCACCCAGCCATCTCAACGCCTCGCCACCAAATGTACCCTACGTCCAGGACTGTTATGAATGCTTCTTACCTAACACTCGTTTCACCCCTTCAACAACCGCCAATGCTGCCGCACCACTGGCCAGTCCAACCGCAATGTTCACCAGCGTCGAAACGGAAAACTCCATGACACCGCCCATGTGAGTCAACTCCGCAACAAGCACCGCAAAGTGATGAAGCGCGTCACCAAGCGGCTTGATGCCATGCACAATGATTCCACCGCCGACAGTAAACATAGCGATCGTGCCAAGTACCGAAAGCAACTTAAGCAACTTGGGAGCCGCGTTCACCATCAACCTTCCCAATTGCCGCTTCCACCGACTAAAAAAACTCGCACCACCTGACTTGGCCAGCGACAATCCTATGTCATCCAGCTTGACGATCGCAGCGACGGATCCGTAAACCCCCACTGTCATGATCAACGAAATCGAAATAAGGACCGCTACCTCGGTCATGAAAGGCGAGGCTGCTACCAATCCCAACGTGATCACGATGATCTCGGCTGATAAAATAAAATCAGTGCGAATCGCACCGCGAATTCGGTCCTTCTCAAACGCAACCATATCCACTCGCTCATCCACCAAAGCTGCGACGATCGCTTCGTCATGCACTTTGGCTTCAGCTTTGTGCAAATACTTATGCAGAACTTTCTCTACACCTTCAAAGCACAAGTAGATACCACCAAAGATCAGCAGGGGTGTGACCGCCCAGGGTGTCAAAGCATTTAGCGCCAAGGCGGCTGGGACCAAGATCGCTTTATTCACAAGCGACCCCTTAGCGACTGCCCAAACTACTGGCAACTCGCGACTCGCATCCAGCCCGTGCACTTGCTGTGCGTTCAGCGCAAGGTCATCGCCCAACACGCCCGCTGTTTTTTGAACCGCTACTTTGCTCAGCACCGCGATATCATCCAGCAAGGTGGCGATGTCGTCGATCAGCATCAATAAACTGGAACCGGCCATGTGAATTCCGTCGTGAGTCAAAGCAAGCGGCAATGAACGCTAACCTGTCGTTCTATCTCGATTCAAAATCCTAACTCTCTAGGTTACCCGCTCGCACTTCATTCAGCGAGACTCCCTCTACGATCTGCTCACCCATCGGCTACACCCAACCAGCCGGAAACTACTTCACCCCAAGCCCCGGACTGCGTCCATCAAGAGCTCCGCGAACACCTAATTGCCGAGGATCACGAGCTACTTTGTCAGTGAAAATCCGCACGTCTTCGACGATCGGCTGAGCCCGGCGCGTCAACAACTCGACGTTCTCCAACGTTCGCACGAATGTGAAATACAACTGATCGTCTTCCAGCAAGCGTTTCACCGTCCCCTGACTATTGTTGACTTTCGAAGTCACTTGCCGCACATCAGCCAACAACAAGTCTAAGTTGTTCAGCGTTCGGAGCGCATCTGCGACAATCTTATCGCCGTTTGCCCCCAACGGTTCGGTGAATTCAGCCACGTTTTTCATCGTGTCCTCAGCCGCTCGCCCCACACCTTCAAACGAAGCTAACGTGGTGCGAGCCTGCGACATCACACCCTCAGCTTCGCTGATCAACTGCGGCAAGCGTTCCGATGTCGTGTTGATCGCTTGACGCAGCGCTGGATCGCTGAACAACAATTCCACTGCATCCAAAGTTTGGTTTAAATTCATCATGGTCTCTTCCGCACGCTTGGCCAGTTGCCGCATCGGTCCATCACCAGATCCCATCACGTCGCGAACATCGGAAGCCAAACCATTGATCTGGTTACTCGTCTGCTGAATCGAAGCGGCCGTCTGAATGAACTCGTTCTGCATCGTCGCAAAAGAATCTTGCATAGTTAGCAACGCTGCTAGCGGATCAGGTGCCACTTGCCCCGCGCCATCTCCCGAGTAATCACCGTTCGCTAGAAACGCCTCCGCAATCTGTCGTTCATTCGTATCCAACAGACCATCTCGAGGCGAGCCACCGACACCATCAAATCTCGTCAAGCGGTTAGCTTCGTTCCCACGCACAAACTCAATGACCGCATCCCCCGTGATGATCGAGTCGGTGACGATCCGCGCCACTTCGCTCGCTCGCACCTTGTGTTTGACATCCAACTCCAGTGTCAAGTTAACTCCGCGATCTTCCCCTTGATCATCCACGCCCAACAACTCAACATTGGTTACGCGGCCAATCTTGACGCCGTTCTTGCGCACTGGCGTATCGGTCTCAACTCGCGGAGCCTCGGGGAAATTGATCGTCACTTGATAACGCTTGGCAAGAAAATCCGGCGCTGCTCCGAAGAACAAGATCAAGATAATGACGATTACCAACGAAGCGATGACGAGCACGCCAACTCCGAACCGATAACCTTGTTCATCCATGTTTGCCATCCTCGGTCAATCCGTTTCCCGCAATCTGTTTCGAAACTTTATGCAGGATACTTATCCGACAATCGGGGCGTCTCTTCAAAAGCACTCAGCGACGTTCGCTGGAGTTCCATCAGCCGCTCACCAGCCTCGCCTTCAACAAACTGTCTAACCCGCTTGTCTTTCGTCGTATCCAAACCCGCCGGCGGGCCATCATAAATCACTTGGTTCTCACCCCGCGCTAAACGCGAATAGGGATAGAGCATCACCACGCGGTCCGCCACCTTGCGAGCCGTCCGCATGTCATGCGTCACAATCAAGCTAGTTACTTTTCCCTTCAACCGAGTGCGCAACATCAACTCATTGATCACGTCGCTCATAATCGGATCCAACCCAGTCGTCGGTTCGTCATACAACATCAACTCAGGCTGCAATATCAACGCGCGCGCAATACCGACGCGCTTCCGCATGCCGCCTGACAACTGCGAAGGCCTTTTGTGCAACACGATCTCTGGCAAGCCAACCTCTGCCAATCCTTCAATGACCATACGATCAATGCTGCGGCCCCTCGCTAGATTGTGCTGCTCAACAGGAAACGCTACGTTCTGCCCGATCGTCATGCTGTCAAACAACGCCGCATTCTGAAACACAAATCCGAATTTGCATCGCAGCTTCGTCATCTCGACGTCGCCCAACGAATGAATGTCGATGCCGTCGTAAAGCACCGCCCCCGATGTCGGAGTCATCAGCCCGACAACGCTCTTTAGCAACATCGTCTTGCCGCAGCCACTCTCGCCAATTACTGCCACCGTCTGCCCGCGCGGGATCGTCAAATTGATATTGCTAAGAATAGTCTGCTTCGCGAACTGCAATGTCATCGCACGTAGCTCCACCAACGGCTTTACCGCCGGCCGCGCTGCTGCAATGTCATTTATTAGTTCGTCTCCGTCTGCCATCTTTAAAACAACTTCGCCCCCTGCGGCCAGAGCGAGATGTAGACGGCGTCAATCATGATATTCAACATCAAATCAACACCTAGAATCATCACGAAGCTGAACACGAATGCCGCCGTCGCTGCTCGTCCCACACCTTCCGCGCCAGCCTGGCAATTGAATCCGCGATAGCAACTAACAATCGCAATTGTCCCACCAAAAAAGAAGCTCTTGAAAATGCCGGAGAAGAAATCAAAGCCGCCTACGAACTGACGACTGTTGTTCAGGTACTGGTAGTGATCGATGCCCAACATCACCACACTGTAAAAGTAACCTCCCACAATCCCCATGAAATCCGCCATCACCGTCAACGCCGGAATCAGCAAAATGCACGCTAGAAACC
>JANPLP010000719.1:0-5957 GCA_031426595.1 Planctomycetia bacterium
AGTGCTTTGTCCAGATTTAATTTTGGGGTACTTGGTGTAAGGGGTGATGTGAGCGACATTAAGCCACGCCCTTCGCAAGGCCTCAGGGCGTGCCACCCCAGAATTAAGCTGTAACGCTGCACTAGGATTCCCGTAGCGGGCTCAGGCCGACCCGGGTATGGATCCCGTTAAGCATTCAATTACGAAAAATTTGTACCTGACGCTACGCTCGTTTGCGCCGCAAGGACTGGAGTAGCGGCGGCCGGAGCTGCGGAAGAATTGCGAGTGCGCGGTTTGCGACCGCGAGGCTTTGTGCCCGTCTCAGGAATCATTTTCGGATCCAAAAGTTGTAGCATACGGCTAATGCACAAACGGTTGACGCTGATCCCTAAACGGATGGCTTCGTCGCACAGCGCTTCATGCAGACTTTTCGGAAGCCGGACGGTGATCATGCGCTGAGGATCGTTGGGATCGTTCTCTGGAAGGTCGCGAGAGCGGAGCGCAGTAAGCATCATCTGGATTTGATAGTATTGGTCGCAGCGAAGGAATTTTCCAAAATCTTCGTTCGATGGGAACAACTGTGGAATGAGTCCTTCTCCTCCCATTAGCTCACGATAGAAGCACACCCAGGTTGGTGCATTTCCGAACAGGTCATTGGAGAGATCGAAAGCTTGTTGGCAACGTGTCTCGAAGGCGTCGGCAGGTTTGAAGTTGGCTCGAATGCCTTGAGCTACGACCTGGAATTTTTGGAGATCGTCAGCCAGCTTGGAGGAATGGTCTTTGGCTGGAGCTGCAGTAGCGATGGTTGGGGAGGCGAATTGTGCATCCATTGAACCGAGCCGACTGGCACCTGAAGCGGGGGCAGGGGAGTAATTGGTCGAAGCGGCTGATGTAGTGCGGTTGTTGTCCGTTGCTCGCGGTGATTCCATTCCGCTGTAGTTGGCGTGCATGGGGGTCGAATGGCTTGGTGTCGTCGTGTGCATTGGATTGGAGTGCATTGGATTCGAGTTCATAACTTCCTCTTACCTTCTTGTATGGGTCCTGCTTCGTTCAACGCTCCGTCGGCTGAACAACACCCCATCATGCAAAGGCAAGCAATGCCGTCGTCGTAAGTCTTTATTTTGCTAGCGGTTATACCTCTTGACTCTGTGTTGCCTCTTTTTCTGGCACGCCTGCCTGCGAATTGCGAGGGGAACCGCCTGCCACTTTTTTCAGCAATCGCAATTTGACCAAAAACCAGATGTCCAACTTGGAGCGAGTGAAAATTATCGAAAATAACCGGTAAAAAGATTCAAGAAGCAGTTTTTTTAGTCCTTGCGGGTGTGGGTGATTTGTTTTTGGTGTTGGTTATTTTCGGGTGAAGATTGGGGCTCGGAGTGCCGTTGTGGGGTGTGTCATATTGAATCATGGGATGTCGAAAGGACTTCTCTTGGTGATGGATCAGCCGATGGGGCTAATGGCTTGCAAGCAGAGCGTTTGTTTCGTGCTTTTTTTATTGGGTTGTCGCACAAATCATGAAAGCGGTCAAAGTGGTACGCGATGTGCTTTTGATATGTTCTGTCATCAGTGATTTGGTGGCCGGCCTGGGAAGATGCAGGCTGTTTGTAACGAAAGACTCAATGCTAGCTGCATAGGATGCGTCGAGCGAAAGCCCGTCAAGGCGAGCGAAGAGGCGATTTGTAGAGGTCTTTAGACCAGGGAAAACGATCATGGGCCGAGTAACTTTGAACTCTTTTGTAGTGCTTGCTTTGGTGATAGCATCGCCGCTGGTCGCGACCGCGCAACGGCCGCACGCCGCCGTCCGAGCCGCTGAGGCGTTACTGGAAGATAGTTGCGAACTTCACAGTTTGCTGGAGTCGCATCACGCTGATGTCTACACCATTCGTTCTGCCAGTCGCCTTGAGTCGACGGTGGAGCAACTGATCGAGAAACTGAGCTGTCCGCATAGTGAGGCCGCCATTGGGATGTTAATGGACGAGTGTACATTATGGTACAACCGTACATTAGTGGCTGTCCGACGCGATTGTCGGCTGGATGAGGATCGAGCGATTGCGTCGGTGCTAGCTTGTGCAGGTCGGCAGCTCGCTTCCCTGGAAGATTCGATCGCTTGTTTTCTCCGAGACAGCAGGCGGGATGCAGGTCATCACTCGGGTCATAGCGGTCGAAATCCACGTTGGGACGATCCACGCGTGGGTCGCGCACCGCTACCTCTTCCTGGTCAGCCAGGAAGCTGGGTGGGCGGTCCGTTTGGTGATCCGCGAGGCAATAGCTATCCTAACGGATCGGGAGAATACGGCCATTCCGGCTTCGCGCCTGGGCCTTCCTTGAGGGCTCAGCCAGGTTATGGATCTGGCGGATTTTCCCTTCCTGCACCGGCACCAGCTGCTGGACGTGGATACCCAAGAACGGGTGACTATGACCCGCGGGTACCACTTGGTGATCAGAGTTCACAAGGAATTGGACGATCCGTTTTAGAGTCTGTCTTGAGCGAGTTGGCACGAAGTCGGTAGTGGTACGCGGTGGGTGTAGTGGGATGTTTCAGGGCTCGCTTGGCCCTCAAGGAGTTGACTTGAGTGGCCAAGGGAGCACGCCGACGCGTTCGGCCCAGACGTCCCACAATTTTGAAAGCTCGGCGACGCGATCAGGTTGGTCGGTCGCCAGATTTCGCATTTCGGTTCGGTCGGCTGAGATATCGTACAGCTCCCAGTCGCCACCATCCTTGGCGACCAACTTCCAGTCGCCTGAGCGGACCGCGCGGTTTCCTTCATGTTCCCAGAACAGTGGCTGTGGCCTGACGAGCGAGGATCCGGTGCAGGCGGGCGCTAAGCTAATGCCCTCTAGCGGCTGGATAGTGTTTCCAGCAAACTCGGCTGGATAATCGGCTTTGGCTAGGTCGACGCAGGTGGCCATGATGTCGATCAGATGCGCCGGAGCCGGCTCGAGCTGCCCGGCACGGCTGGCCGCGATTCCCGCTGGCCAATGAGCGATCAGAGGCGAGCTGATTCCGCCTTCATGCTCCCAATGCTTGTATTCGCGAAAGGGAGTGTTGCTCACGTTCGCCCAGTTTCGGCCATAAGCGACGTAAGTATCAGCGGCTCCAGGCATGACGCCTCGCCCTTGTCGAACCGGAAAACCATCGCGAGTCTGCTTAGGGATCATATCGGGCTGGAGGTAATCAGCGGCCAGCGGCGGCAGGGTTTGTTGGTCGCCGCGCGCTGCGTTGCTCCTGTTCTGACGGTTTACGCCTGGATTGTTTGCCCCTGGATTGTTGTTGCGGCCGAGTGTTTCTGCGCAACCGCCGTTGTCCTGCAAAAAGAGAATCAGTGTGTTTTCCAGCTGTCCGTTGGTCCGCAGCGATTCCGTCAAGCGCCCGATTCCTTGATCCAGGCTGTCGACCATGGCAGCGTAGACTTCCATGCAACGGGCTTCCCACGCCGCGTCTTCTACTTCGCTCCAATTGCCGGCTGCAGGGGAAACCAACCAGCGGGGATCGAGCAGCCCGAGCTGCTTCATTTTCGCGATGCGGGCGGAGCGAATCGCTTCGTAGCCCGTATCGTAGCGCCCTTTGTACTTGGCAATGTCCGCTTCCTTAGCATGCATGGGCCAGTGAGCGGCGGTCATTGCCACGTAGAGAAAGAAGGGCTGATCGCAGCGTTGTTGTTTGTGTTCGGTTACGAATCGAGACGCATGGTCGGCGATGGCGTCGGTGTAATAGTATTCGGCTGGGGTGTACTCGGGGTCTGCGAAAGGCGAAATGTAGCTGTTGTCGCGGGTGAGAGTGTTCGGGTCGAAGAAGCTTCCGGCGCCATGAATTGTTCCATAAAACCGATCGAAACCTCGTTGCAGCGGCCAGTTCGCCTTCTGCGGATCGCCGCTCGGTTTCGTTTTCCCGGTCACATGCCATTTGCCAGCCACGTAAGTCGCGTAGCCGGCAGCGCGGAGCACTTCGGCGATCGTGACCGCTTTGCGACTAAGTTCACCCGCGTAGGCTGCACTGCCTGATTTGGGGCCGGGGCCATCGACCATATGGCCAATGCCAGCTTGATGTGCATACAGTCCGGTAAGCAGCGCGGCGCGTGTGGAGCAGCAGCGGGCGGTGTTGTAGAACTGAGTGAATCTCAGCCCGCCCTGTGCGAGCTGATCCAAGTTTGGCGTCTCAATTTCGCCGCCGTAGCAACCCAGATCCGAGTATCCCATATCGTCGCTCATGATAACGACAATGTTAGGTCGTCCAGCGGAAGTGACGGCAGGAGTGTCTGCGTCGATACGCGCACTGGGTCCGCTAGCGTTGGGCTTCTGTGCTTGGGCGGCTCCGATGCACAGGGTTGTAAGAGCGAAAGCGATCAGCGTTCGGTGGAACATTTCGTAAGCTCGCGAATTCGTAGTGGGCGAAGTGAGAGAAGTGTGGAGTCCAGATTTTAACTCGAACTCGGCCAGTGGCTATGATCTCGCGTCGGCTTGATCTATCATTCCACTTGCTGTCTGCCACGTTGTTCGCGCGCGGCGCATGCAGACGGCTAGCAGACATTGAAACCCCCGCATTTACCCAACTTCAGGAGCTAACCGCATGCTTTGGAAATTCACTCGTTCGACCCTTTTCGCGACCGGATTATCGCTCGCGTGTCTGATTGCAATGACCAGTACGACGCTGACCGCGCAAGACGCGGCTGGCAAGAAGACTGACGATAAGAAAGCTGAAGCAGCTTGGGTTGCTCTCTTCGACGGCAAGACCATGGAGGGATGGGAGAAAGTTGGCAAAGAGACTAGCACTTGGGAAGTCAAGGATGGTGCGCTGGCGGGTTCCGGCGATACATCGATGTTGGTTTGCACCAAAGGACCCTACAAAAACTTCAAGTACCGCGCTGAAGTGATGATCAACGATAAAGGGAATTCCGGGTTGTACTTCCGTACGACTCGCAAACCAGGATTCACGGATGGTTATGAAGCTCAGATCGACAGCACGCACACCGATCCGATTCGTACCGGTTCACTTTACGGCATGTGCCATGTCTACAAGCAAGTGGTGAAGCCTGACACATGGTTCACTTATGAATTGGAAGTTCGCGATGACATTTGGCGCGGCCGCGAGATGACTCGTATCAAGATCACGATTAACGGCGACGAGTTGTATGAGTTTCTTGACTTCGACAAGACTTTTAAAGAAGGTCACTTTGCGTTCCAGCAGCACGATCCAGGCAGCAAAGTGATGATTCGCAAAGTAGAAGTGATGCCGTTGCCTGAAGCCGCTGCGAAGAAGTAATTGCAGCGCTTGGGTAAGCAGCGTTTGGGTATACAGCGTTTTGCAGACGCAGTGATTTCAGAAGGCCGTGCAAAAGCGGGCCGAGCAAAAGCGATGCTGCAGTAGCGCAGCATCGCTAGTCGCGCGATCACTCAGCCGCTTTTTTGGCGGCTTTCTTTTTGGTGCTGGCTTTCTTCGTACCCGTCTTTTTAGCTGCAGCCTTCTTGGTTGCGGCTTTCTTGGGGGCTTTGGCAGCAGCCGCTTTTCTTGGAGCCTTCTTTTTCTTGCTGCCGCCCATCGCGGCGCGGACGGCTAGGAGATCGAGAGCCGCTTCGAACGTCAACTCTTCGGGCTTGGCATCGCGAGGTAAGCTTGCGTTCGTTTCACCGTCGGAAACATAGGGGCCGTAACGTCCTTCGAGCAACTGGACGGGGTTCTTGGTAACAGGTGAAGCTTCGAAAACTTTCAGTGGTTCCTTCTTCGCGGCTGGACCACGACCGCGACCGCCTGTCTTCGGCTGAGCCAGCAGAGCGATTGCGTCTTCCAAAGTGATGTCGATAGGTGATACGCCGGGTGGCAGAGAGCGCGTTTCACTTCCGCACTTGATGTACGGGCCAAACCGCCCGTTGCTCGCGACGATGGGTTCCTTTAGCTCCGCGTGTTCGCCCAGGGTTCGTGGCAGTGACAACAGCTTCAAGGCAACGTCCAGCGTCACGTCAGCGGGCTCCATACCCTTCAT
>JANPLP010000720.1:0-3250 GCA_031426595.1 Planctomycetia bacterium
GGCAGCGGCGATGTCGGTGATGACCACGACAAATTGTTCTGATAGACGCAAGCATAGCCGTTGTCGCACTGGCCAACGACCGAAAGCAGATCCATCGCCAACTCCAACGAGGGCAATTGAGTATCCTGACCGATTTGCTGAGCAGCCACTTGATCTACGGTAGTGCCCAAAAAGTAATCGGTACTTTCAGTTCGCTTCGCAGTCGCAGCGCTCAGGAACGAAGAGTTCGATGTTGCATGGGTTCCAGGATAAGCGTTCTTCAATTCCATGTTCGAAAGGATAGCCACTTTACTTTTTACTGGATCCAGTGGCATGAGGGTTGGTGACAATTGGTCCAAAGTGTCTCCACCGGGAGGAGTCCAACGCGTTACGTCGCAACCCATCGGCATGTATACAAATCCGAGTCGCTGCAGTTTGTCCGGGCTCGCCGCAGTACTGGCAACTGCAGTCATCGCTGGAATCATAGCGTCCAAGAGAGGCAGCGACAGACCAACGCCGACGCCTCTCAAAAACGTTCGGCGTGGCAGCGATTTTTTCATGACGATCATTGCGCAGTCCTCATTTGAAATGGAACACTTTCAGTGATTCCAAGCACGATACTAGCAAAACGATAGTCATCCGCTTTGGCACGTCGGACAATTTTTCGGATCGCCGCCGCATCGCTAGGTTCGATACCTCTGCCTAAGGCGTAAGTCATTAACTTTTCCGTGAGCGTCTGAACGAACAAGTCGGGGTTTGCAAGGATGGCTTGTTCTAAATCATCAACGCCATTAATCTCCGTGCCATCCCACAGCAATCCACTTGGATCGATGGATTCACCATTGTCCCGCTCGCGCCACTGCCCAATTGCATCAAAGTTTTCAAGCGCAAATCCGACCGGATCTAATAGATCGTGGCAAACCGCACACGCTGCATTGGCACGATGCTGTTCCAATCTCGCGCGCAGCGGCAGCGCTGCCGAGACGGTGTTGTCCTTCAGTGCTGGAACGTTCGGCGGTGGTGGCGGTGGTGGACTGCCCAGTAGATTCCTAAGTACCCAGTATCCCCGCAGAACTGGCGAGGTACGCGTGGCATAGGATGTTACGGTCAGTACACTTCCCTGGCGGAGCAAACCACCGCGACGGCCGTGCGTATCGAGATCGATTCGCCGGAAATGGCTGCCATAAACATGCGGGATTCCGTAATGCTTGGCAAGCCGCTCGTTGAGGAACGAATAATCGCATCGGATTAAGTCCATCACACTCCGGTTTTCGCTGACAACACTCTGGAAGAGCAGCTCGGTCTCACGCTTCATGGCTTGGCGCAGGTTATCATCAAAGTCTGGATACAATCGCATATCGGGGACGAACGAATCGAGATTTCGAAGGTGCAACCACTGTTCTGCAAAATTGTTGGTCAATGACGCGGATTTCTTGTCGGCCAGCATGCGCTCCAGTTGCGTGGCTAAAGTAGCCGAGTCTCGCAGTTTCCCCCCTCCAGCCACATCCAGCAACTCATCGTCTGGCAAACTGCTCCATAGAAAGTAGGACAGGCGCGTCGCCAGTTCGAAGTCTCCGAGTGCATAGACGGTCTGCGGTTTGAGGTCGCTAGGCTGCTGCTCGATACGAAAAAGAAAGTGCGGGCTAACCAAAATGGCACTCAGTGCGCTCTCAATACCGGCATCAAATCCGCTTTCTTTTGCCGCTTGATGAAAGTGCCTCATCGGAGCGACCAAGTCTGCATCGGTGACATCACGTCGGTAAGCACGTCTGGCAAGCGAGCTAAGGATCTGCTTCGCACATGCTTGTTGTTCGGAGTCCACCTTCGGGTAGACAAAAAACAGCCGTCGACGGCTAGGCGTATCTGCGGGCGGTGTACCATCGTACGGGCCCCGAATACTTATTTGGTAAATCGCTGGTCCGATTCGCGGATGGCGATAAAAGTTGTAATGCACATTGAGCGGCTGTCGAACGGATTCCAGAAGCGAAGTCGATTGTTCGGGAAAGACGACCGCCACTTGGTGAGGCCCCGCCGCCATTTGAAAGCGAACTTTCAGGTCAGCATCGACCAGTTTGTCACTCGTGCCCGCGGGCGGACGTTCGAACTGTACCGTACCCTTACATTCTCGATCGATCAGTACATCGATCTCATGTTTCCTTTTTAGGCTTTCAATTTCGTCGTTGCGATCGCGCATCAAACGAATTTGGATCTCGTACTCGCCGTTCTGAGGAAAGTTATGTTCGATGACAGTACCGCCGCGCGAGCCAATCGGTGCGCCTGTTATATGAACATCCTGAGTTACATCGGGAGGGATTCGATAGACGACTTCATCACCCGCATTTGCGCGAACGCCAACAGCCAGGCGACTTATCTCGCGAGCCGCCGATACGTATCGCTCAAGCAGCGATGGTGAGAGATTGGTAACCGTCACATTATCAAAGCCGTGACTAGACTCGTCGCTGGGCAAGATATCACCGACATCGATTTCCATATCCAGCAGGTCGCGGATTGAATTGCCGTACTCAGTCCTCGTCAGTCTGCGAAAAGTTTCGAGATAACCTGGATCAGGATGTTCCTGTGCCCACGCATCGAGCGATTTAGTTAGGCATTCAAGTGCATTGCGATAGTCGGCGTCGCTCGGTCGTGGCGAGCCGGGCGGGGGCATCTGCCGCGAGTCGAGCTTGCGAACCACGCTCTCCCATCGGTCTGCATTCTGTGGGATCGTCGACTTGACCAGGCTATCCAGATCGAGCCCTCCTTCGTTGGTGCTCTGATCGTGACAGTCGAGACAGTACTTGCCTGCGAACCTTCGAGCCACTTCGATTGGTCGCTCATCCTCCTGCGCGCACGCGAACTGAAGACCAAAGAGCAATGCCGCGCTAAATACAACGCTCGCCCAATAAAGATCTCGAATACTCCCTTGATGAGCCATAATAGCCGCCAGAGATGCACAGGTGGTAATTGCGGAAAGCGTTTATTGTAACAGCAACCGCACCGCAAAAAAGTAAATGACCGGACTTACCCGATGTCTGGACTTATCTGAAGACACATTGCCCAGCCTTTCTTGTCCTTGGTGAGCTCGCTCGACTCATCGAATTCCTACTGGCAAGTGGCTACGGAGGCGTGTCATGCGCATTTTGTTGACCGCTTGGGTTTCCGTCACACCGCGTTTTTCCCTCCCGACTGAAATATTTCGACGCTCCGGTCACCCCCACCGGAGCAAGGAATTTGAGAAGCTACGGCGCACCGGTGTGCCCAACCGGTGCGAGTT
>JANPLP010000721.1:0-6638 GCA_031426595.1 Planctomycetia bacterium
ACATTAGCCACGCCCTTCGCAAAGCCTCAGAGCGTGCCACCCTAAAATTTAATCTTGTCAAAGCACTAGCCATAACCGTTGTCCTTTCGATCATCGCCGTCGCTGAGGCAGAGGTTCCCGCCAAGCAATTGTTCAGTCAGCACTGCGCGATGTGTCATTCCGCAATGAACTTAAAGGGTGACTTCGACGTTTCGACTTTGACGGAGGACTTTACCGACAAGCACAATCGCGAGCGATGGCTGAGGGTGCTGGAGCAACTTAAGTTAGGCAATATGCCCCCCGCCGAGGAGCCTCAGCCGCCAGCCGCGGAGCTGCAAATCGTGATGGACTGGATTAACACACAAGCTGAAAAGGCAGAGATGGCGCGGAGGGAGTCAGAGGGCCGCGTGGTGATGCGACGTTTGAATCGCGCTGAGTATGCGAACACCGTCCGCGATCTGTTGGGTGTCGAAGTGTATCTCGAAGACCTGCTGCCGCTCGATACGTCTACTAACGGCTTCGATAACAACGCTGAGCTCTTGCATACGTCGTCGTTTCTGATGGGCAACTATCTCGACGCTGCTGATCGCGCGCTCGATGAGGCCATTGCCAATGAACCAGAACCGTGGATCTTGAAGAAGCGATTTGATATTCGAGAAGAGAAGTCGGTCAAAGCCAATGGAAGTGTTTATCGGCATACAGACGATGGTGTCGCCATCTTCGCCACTTGGGAATCGGCCAACATTCGCGTCACCATGTGGAACTTTCGCAGTCATGTGCGCGGCAAGTATCGCTTTCGCATCTCCGGTTACGGCTTTCAAAGTGAAGGCAAGCCGATCACGTTTCGAGTAACGGCTGGCACGCTCAAAGAAGTCACCGAAGAACGGCTGATCGACTACTTTGCCGTTCCGGCCGATACCCCAACCGTGGTCGAATTCACAGAGCAACTTGAACCTGAGAACCGCATCCGTATCTTGGCGGAAGGCTTGCCCGCACTTCCGCCTGCCGTTGAAAAAATAGGCGCTGACAAGTACGGAGGTCCCGGTCTGGTCATTCAATGGGTGGACGTTGAAGGTCCCATCCTCGAGTCATGGCCACCGCCCAGTCACAAAGCAATCTTTGGCGATCTCAAGCAGGCTCGCATCTCGCCCGAACGCTTCGAAGTCGTTTCGCAACAGCCGATGATTGACGCCGAGCGTATCCTTCGCCACTTTGCACGTCGTGCCTTTCGCCGCCCCGTCACGGATGATGACATTAAACCGTTCCTTGCGCGTGTGCAGTTACAGTTGGATCAGAAGGTGAGCTTTGAGCAGGCGATGCGCGTTGGACTAAAAGGGATCATGGTGTCTCCCGACTTCCTATTTCTTCGCGAGCAGCCAGCCTCGCGCGAGCCCACTACTAGGCTCGATGACTTCGCGATCGCCAGTCGTCTTTCTTATTTTTTGTGGAGTTCGATGCCCGATGAGACGCTCATTGAGCTTGCCGCGGCGAACAAGCTACATGAACAGGATGTGCTGCGCGAACAGGTCGAGCGTTTGCTCAAAGATCCCAAGGCAAAAGCCTTCAACACCAACTTCACCGGCCAGTGGCTCAGCCTGCGAGCTATCGATGCAACGTTGCCCGACGGCACACTCTACCCCGAGTACGACGACATTCTGAAGACTTCGATGCTGAAAGAGACATCGTTGTTCTTCGATGAAGTGTTGAAGAATGATTTGCCTTTGACCAACTTCGTGAGTTCCGATTTTACGTTCCTCAATGCGCGACTAGCAAAACATTACAACATTGCTGGCATCGAAGGGATGGACATGCGCAAAGTGACACTGCCGAGCGACAGTCATCGCGGGGGACTGCTCACGATGGGCAGTGTTTTGAAAGTGACGGCGAACGGAACCACAACTTCCCCGATCGTGCGCGGAGCTTGGGTGTTAGAACGAATTCTCGGAACACCGCCACCCAAGCCGCCGCTAGACATTGAAGCGATCGAGCCTGACATCCGAGGCGCTACCACGATTCGCGAACAACTTGCCAAGCATCGCAGTGTTGAGAGTTGTGCGAGTTGCCATCGGCAGATCGATCCACCGGGTTTCGCGCTAGAGAGCTTCGATGTCATTGGTGGTTGGCGCGATCATTACCGCGCGACTGGCGAGCCACGGGAAGTTAACGGTCGCAGAGTGCGATTCTGGAACGGGCCCCCAGTAGATCCAAGCGATGCTTTGTCCAATGGAAGACGTTTTCGCGATATCGACGAGTACAAGCAACTTATCCTCGAGGACAAAGACCAACTCGCCCGCAACCTCACCGAAAAACTGTTAGCTTATGGTACTGGGGCAGCACCAAGCCACACGGACAAATCACAAATAGACACGATTGTCAGCCGAGTTCGCGATGAAAATTATGGATTCAAAACACTGATCCACGAAGTCGTGCAAAGCCCACTGTTCCAGAGCAAGTAGTCATTCGTTTTAAGCACCCGACTATGACCCACCATCGCCGCACTTTCATTCGTTCTACTGGTATCGCGCTGGCGCTTCCATTACTGAATGCTTTTGGTGATGAGTCCAAGAGGAAGTCGAACGACGCGCACCCACCACGTCGCATGATTTGTATTTGCGCACCGCTTGGATTGCATCCCGATAACTTCTTCCCAACGGAGTCTGGTAAAGACTACGCGCTTTCGCCTTACCTCGAGATCCTCAAAGATTATCGCGCTGAGTTTACGGTCATCTCCGGATTGGCGCACGCTGGCATGGGGTCAAGTTTCGCACATCAGGCCTCCGCCAGTTTCCTCACTGGATCGCCCGGTGCAGGGCGGCCAGGCTTTCGCAACACGATCTCGCTCGACCAATTCGCCGCTGATCACATCGGCGCTCAGACTCGCTTTCCTAGTCTTGCCTTATCCGGTGAGGGTTCAGGGGGACTGTCTTGGACTCGCACAGGTGCCTTGATCGCCGCCGACAACTCGCCTTCGCGCGTCTTCACGCGCCTGTTCCTCGAGGGCAAATCGGAGGATATGCACGCACAAATTCGTCGACTCGAAGAGGGACGAAGCATTCTTGATGACGTCAGTGAGCAAGCCAGGTCGCTACGATCTAACCTGGGTAACGAAGACCGTGACAAGCTCGACGAATACCTTACTAGCGTCCGCGAACTGGAGCAGCGAATGGTGAAGGATGAAAGTTGGGCCAAGAAACCGAAGCCCAAGGTATCTGTCGAGCCACCCAAAGATATCCCGAACGCTGCTGACCTTATCGGCCGCACACGACTGCTCTTCGATCTCAGCCATCTGGCCATTCAGACCGATTCGACGCGGTTGATCACTATTATGCTCGCCGGCTCCAGCTTCGCTCCGCCAATCGAAGGCGTATCGCTTGGTCATCATGACCTGTCTCACCACGGCAAGGATCCGAGCAAACTCGAACAGCTCAAGATCGTTGAACTAGAAACAATGAAGACCGTCCGCGACTTGCTCAATAAGCTAAAGCAATCTCAGGAAGACGGCGGTACGCTGCTCGACCGCACCAGCGTCTTCCTCGGCAGCAATCTTGGAGACGGCAGCAGCCACTCGACTAAGAACCTTCCCGTTCTCCTCGCGGGTGGTGGGTTTGAGCATGGTCAGCATCTCGCCTTCGATATAAACAACCCTCCGCCGCTGTGTAATCTTTACGTCAACATGCTCCAGCGGCTTGGCATCGAAGCCGACAAATTCGGCACTAGCACTGGGACGTTGACGGGGATTTAGTTGATTTCAGGTTGAGTGGTCGGCACTGCCGCTAGTTGTTTGATAGCCACGACACTTCATCGCATTGGTCCGAACTCATTCGTCCAGCCTTATCAGAAACTCAGTCCCCAAACGCGTCGACCAACAGCTCACCGGGTTTGAGCTTTACAACCTTAACACCGATCCGCAGGAAACGACGGAACTCAGCGCGGCCCATCCTTCTAAATTAGCCGAGATGCAAACCGCCCTTGTAAATCTCAACACCGAGGTCGAAGCCGAAAGTCCGGACGGGTTAATGTCCGAAGATCGAGCAACGAAAAACACCGACAAGAAGAAAAAGAAGCAGACGAAGTAACGGACCCAATGAGCCCCAATCAACTATTATGAAACATACGCTTACACTCCTTATCATCTTGATCTTCGCGCCACTCGGATCGCTGCACGCTGTTGAAGAAGCGTCGAAACAGAAGCCCAACATTGTGTTCGTGCTTTTTGATGATATGGGCTACGGCCAGCCGAAGTGCTACCGCGAAGAGACGAAACTTACGACACCAAATCTCGACCGCCTCGCCGTTGAAGGGATGCGATTTACCGACGCGCACGCGGCGGCCTCCGTCTGCACGCCGACCCGTTATGGCGTGCTTACCGGCCGCTACCCCTCGCGCATCGGGCAGTATGGGGTGCTCACGTCTTTCAATCAGCCCATCATTCCGAAATCGCGACTCACCGTCGCCTCCTTGCTCAAACAAAACGGTTATGAGACCGCGTGTATCGGCAAATGGCACCTCGGCATGGATTGGGGTGGCAAGCCAGGAAATGAGAATAGCATTCCCGTCGGCACACAGCTTCGTTCCAGCCCAAACGCCGCCGGGTTCGATTACTTCTTCGGCTTCACCCACGCTCGCAACATCAAGACCATCATTGAACAGGATCGCGTGGTCGAAAACGTAGCCGATGTAGACAACCAGCCTCGCATGATCGCCAAAGCGGTTGAATGGATCGAAGGACGCAAGGCCGATAAGCCGTTTTTTCTCTACTTCCCCATGTGTCCGCCGCACGACCCCATTGTCCCAGCAGCCGAATTCGTCGGCAAAAGCGGGGCAAAAGATGAAGTGAAAAAAGATCCGAAATATGGAGACTGGGTCTTCCAGGGCGATCACATGCTCGGCCAACTCCTCGACGCCCTTGATCGCAAAGGTCTCGCCGGAAACACCCTCGTCATCGCCACTGCCGACAACGGTGCCGCCGGTCGCGCGTATGACCCGATGCGCGGCGCAAAGAGCAGTATTTACGAAGGTGGCCACCGAGTGCCTTTCGTTGTTCGTTGGCCGGCTAAGGTCCAAGCAGGCTCTGTATGCCACGATACCATCTGCCTCAACGACCTGATGGCCACCTGCGCGGAAATCGTCGGCCAGAGACTTCCCGACAACGCGGGTGAAGACAGCGTGAGTCTCCTACCCGACCTATTCGGCACTGCGAAGAAACCCGTGCGCGAGGCCATCATTCATCAAGCTCCAGGCCGAGACCTCGCCATCCGCCAAGGTCCCTGGAAGCTCATCTTTTTCAGTAACGGCAAGCGTGAGCTCTACGACCTGAAAACGGATGTGAGCGAAACCCGGAACGTCGCGGATGAGAACGCCGAGGTTCTCGCACGCCTCACCACGCTGATGAAGAAGTACATCGACGAAGGCCGTAGCACTCCCGGAGCCCCGCAGGAAAACGATGTCAGCATGTCCTTGGAAGGATTAGGTAGCACGAGTAACAAGGACAATGAAGCACGAAAGGAATAACTGACAAAGCGTCGTGAACGGAAAACCTAAATGAGAGAGACACCATGAGAGATTTTCAACTGCTGTTACTATTGCTGGCGATTTCTACTGCCGCTCGCGCGACGTTGGCCGCGGATTCGTCGAAGCCGCTCAATCTGCTCATCATCACCGCGGACGATATGAACGCGGACTCGAGCGGTTGGAATGGAAGTAAGCTCGGTGCCACGCCGAATCTCGACTCGTTCGCGAAGACCGCGCACCGGTTCGTCAACAGCCATGTCACCGTTCCGATCTGCCAGCCGTGCCGGTCGGCACTCATGACCGGCCGCGTCCCGCACCGCAGCGGCGCGCTCGGATTCAATCCGATCCGGCAGGACGTGCCGACACTCGTCGAAGTACTCCGCGACCACGGCTACTACACCGCAGTAATCGCTAAGTCCGTGCACATGGCTCCCGCCCAGAAATTCCCCTGGCACGCGATCGGCGAACAAGCCCTGGGCAAGCAGCCAACGAAGTTCGCAGAGAAGTTCCGCGAACTACTCGCGACCGCTGCGAAAGAGAAGAAGCCGTTCTTCATTAACGCGAATATCTGCGATCCGCACCGTCCGTTCATTAACGCGAAGACGAAGGCCGACGAGCTCGATGGGGCAAAGGTCTACAAACCGAGTGATGTGACGGTCCCGGCCTTCTTAGAAGATATCCCTCGCGTCCGCGAAGAAGTCGCACAGTACTTCTCCACGGTGAGCCGGTTTGATGTCGCTTTCGGCTTGATCACGAAAGAGTTGACGAATGCGGGGCGCGATGCCGATACCATCGTCGTGTTCCTTTCAGATCATGGGATGGCCTTCCCATTCTCAAAAGCGACCGTATACCACCATGGAACCTGGTCGCCAGTGCTAATTCGCATCCCTAATGGGAACGAGCCGCAAATACGCACCGAATCCGTTAGCAGCGTGGATGTAATGCCTTCTCTACTAGAGTTGCTCAACGTAGAGCCACCAGCAGGTATGGATGGCCGTTCGTGGGTGCCGCTTCTTAAGGGCGAGCAGCAGCCTGATCGCGACTTCGTCATCACGCACGTGAATACGGTGAGCAGTGGGAAGTCATTTGCGCAGCGGTGTATCCGTACGAAGGATCGAGCGTTGATGTTCCACGCGTGGGTCGGTGGG
>JANPLP010000722.1:0-2705 GCA_031426595.1 Planctomycetia bacterium
CACGTCTCTCCCGAATCGCATCTCGGCGGCCCGCTTGCATTAGTTCAAACCGGCGACGAGATCGAACTGGACGTTGCCAACCGTTCACTCCACTGGCATGTTACCGACGACGAATTCGCCAAGCGTCAATCAGCTTGGATCGCGCCGGAAGTCAAATGGACGCGTGGCTACCACTCACTCTTCGCTAAACATGTCACCCAGGCTCATCTCGGTTGCGACTTCGACTTCCTGGCCGGCCGCGGCCCCGACCAAGAACCCGATATTTTTTAGCGAAACTGGCAGATATCTCCTTCGCCTCCGTATTCCCTCGATGTTGCGGAGCGTTGGGGTGAACGTGAACCAAGCGTTAAAACTAATGCTGAAACAGAAATTCATCTGTGTTTAACAACGCCCAGCAAATATCCTCCAGCGCTGAGGCAACATCGCCACGCGCCTTGCTGTGCTCCACTGCAGTAGTTAGCTCAGCCTCCGATGGCTGACGGCAAAGTGCAGCCAAGTACAACTCTCTGACTGTATCCTCCAAAGACACACCTCCCGCGAGCGACTTGCGAAAGCGATTGTTAGCGTCGCGCAGCCGCTCGTAGATCATCGGACCATTGAACAACTCGATCGCCATCGCCAAATTCGAATCCTCTGCACGCTCACAGGCGCACACCGTCGATCGCTCCGGTTGCCCGAAGACTTTCAAAAAGTCAACCTTTACCAGGTCCGGCGCGGGCAACTGCGTTGCTTTCGTTCCTGGCGGAAGGGTACCGAACGTCTGCTGAGTACCAGTCGCCTGATTTACAGCGTCCAGTAACTGCTCAGCCGACAATAGCCGTGGTTCTTGATGCGAAAAATATCGCAGGTCATCCTGATTGAAGTCGTTGGTGTGATAGCTGGCTTGATACGTGCGGCTATTCAAGATGACTCGCAGTAAATGACGGCGATCAAATTTATTCACGGCAAACTCCTTCGCCAACGCATCGAGCAACGGTCCGTTTGAAGGTGGATTCGAATCTCGAAAATCATCGATCGGATCAACGATGCCGCGCGAAAACAATTGACTCCAAATTCGATTGGCTTCGATCCGTGCAAAGTATGGATTCTCGGGACTCGTCAACCAAGCCGCGAAATCAGTACGGCGATCGTTTTCATTAGCCGCATCGATGCTGCCAACTTGGGGCAACCACGGCTTCATCAATTGACCGGTACGAGGCTGAGTGACGTCGCCGCTTGTCGATGTATAAACAAACATCTCGCCGGGTCGCTGCGTTTTTTTCCGCTGAATACGATTAAAGAAAGCACCCAGCCCATAATAATTATCTTGCGTCCAACGCTCGAACGGGTGATTGTGACATTTGGCACACTGCAATCGCGCACCTAGAAATACTTGCGAAATCGTTTCGACGCAATCATTCGTATCGGTTGCTGTACGATAGAAATTTGCAGGCGGGTTGGTGAGCGTACTTCCGGAAGCGGTCACAAGCGCCTTCGCAAATTGATCGTAAGGCATGTTGTCGCGAATTGCGTCTTCAACCCAGCGATTGTATTTGTACACCCCTTCGTCGCCGACATTTTTGCTGGTCATTCGCAGCAGATCGCCCCACTTCAACGCCCAGAACTTCGCGTGCTCCGGCCGCTCCAACAACTGATCAATCACCGCTTTGCGTTTATCAACACTCGTGTCTGCCAGAAAAACTTTGGACTCTTCCAACGTGGGCAACAACCCGATTACATCCAGATAGACGCGCCGCAGGAATTCGGAATCATCGGCTGTTGTCGAAGGCAGGTATTGCAGTTGCTGTAGCTTCGCATTGACCAGTTCATCTACAAAGTTATTCGGTGTCGGCGCCTCCCACTTGAATCCCGCCACGTCTTCTACAAACATCAAAGGCACCGATTCAATATGTTCCAAGTAGCGCACCAAAATCGCTGCTTCGCCTCTCGAGTGTGAAATTACCAGGCCGCTGGTATTCACTTCAGCCACCGTTGTATTGGACGTTTCATAAGCAACCAAGTGAGTCATGTCACGAGTGGTTCCATCCGAGTAATGCGCGATCGCAACGATTTGCTGCGTCGGAGAAAGATCTCGCCTCAAGACGCGCTTGCTCGACGGATGCAACTCCAGTTTTACACAACGAGCGGTTTCTGGTGGATCCAATTTCGCGCCCTCCGAAATCCATTTTCGAAGAACTTCATAAGCCGGATCTTGTTTGCGCAACTGCAATCCGCCGCCATGTGCCACTTTCATCAGCGGCTTCTGCAGCAATAGACTTTTCTCGGGCTCGAGCGAATTGATGCGCCGTCCGAACTCCTCACGCAGCAACGTCAACTGATCTAGTTGCTTATCAAACGCTCGCAGCGATAATCGAAAACCACCTTTGCCACTCGGCGAACCATGGCAAGCCCCCGAGTTACAACTCTGTTTGGACAGCGCAACGAGCACCTCATTCTCGAACTGCGTCGCATGAGGCTTGGCAACGTTAGCGACCTGCACCGCCACTACGTGTTTGCTTGCACCTGCTGCCACGGTCAACTCGACTGCCCCATCGGTAACTGGAATCACCTGATTGCCCTCGACGCGCACAATCGCCGGATTGGAAGAAGTAACCTGAGCGTCACGTGTCCAATCGCGCGGGCTGCCAGCAGCATCGAGTCCGGTTACCACCAAGCGTCGTACATCCTGCAAGCCGTTCATTTGCAGCGCAGTGGGAAATACCTCG
>JANPLP010000723.1:0-3295 GCA_031426595.1 Planctomycetia bacterium
CGTTAGCTCGCAACCACTGAGTCACGCGGAGGCTGCGGCCGCCGTGATGACAGTGAACGACCAGCCGCTGCCCTTCAAACTGCTTCAACTGCTCAGCTTCGTCAGCCCAACTGCTCATCGGCATCAGCACGGCCCCTTGGATCTTCGCAACATCCCATTCCGTCTGTTCGCGGCAGTCGATCAACACAATGCTTCCTTCGCCTAGCAATTGTTGAACTTCGGTCGGGTAGATATCGATCGGCAGCGAATGGGACATGTTGGACTCTCAGTAGATTACAAGTGGTTTTCTGACACTTTTCGCGGATCGCCACCACGCATGCTGGGGCTGCATCGTTTGTCATTATGCACAAACTTTGTTGATTGAGTCTGAGGCGTTAGCCTATCTTGCGCAACGTTTAATGGAAAATCGGCTGACGCCTGTGGTTCAGTCTCGCTGGCAATGACAAAGCGAGATAGAAAATGCTTTGGCTCATGCTGTGGCGATCAGCGAAAAGTGTCGGATTTTTCAAGTTTTTCCGTGGCAGCAAGGGTGGGCACTGTGTGGTGTCAATTGCAGCGGTCGCAGGTCAATTGAATCGCTTTCATCATCGCACCCGCTTTGTTCAATGTCTCTTGATACTCAGCCGACGGAATACTGTCTGCGACGATACCCGCACCGGCTTGAACGTAGATGCGGTCATTGCAAAACACGAGTGTGCGAAGAGCGATGCAAGTGTCCATGTTGCCTGAATAATCGAGATAGCCGACTGCACCCGCGTAAGGGCCGCGGCGGTGCGGTTCCACTTCATCGATCACTTGCATCGCCCGGACCTTGGGAGCTCCGCTGACCGTTCCAGCGGGCAAGCAAGCCTTCATGGCATCCATCGCGTTCATCTCAGGTTGCAACACCCCTTGCACATTCGAACTGATGTGCATCACATGGCTGTACCGTTCAATCACCATCACGTCGCTGAGTTCGACGGAGCCGTAGCGCGCGACGCGGCCCACATCGTTGCGACCAAGATCGACCAGCATGACATGCTCGGCTCGCTCCTTGGGATCGGCCAGCAGTTCTTCGGCAAGATCTAGATCTTCTTTAGGCGTTTTTCCTCGAGGTCGCGTACCTGCCAGCGGTCGCACGGTCACGACGCCGTCCGTCACGCGGCACATCACTTCTGGAGATGCACCGACCAACGTCACTGCCGGCGTACGAACAAAAAACATAAATGGACTTGGATTCACAACCCTTAGCGTCCGGTAGACTTCGAACGCATCACACACATTTGGCAGCTCGAAACGTTGGCTGATGACAACTTGAAAAATATCACCAGCTCGGATGTACTCGACACACTTTTCGACCGCGGCTTCAAAGGCGGCTTTCGTGAAATTGCTTTGAGGGGCGATCTTTTGCTTTGATTCGACGTCCAACGCAGCGATCTCAACCGGCGTGGGCTGCTTCATCAGAGTTGCCATCAATTGGTCGAGTCGAGCGTTGCCGGATGCATACGCTTGCCGGGTCGAACTGAATTCTTCGACGTGCACCAGGGCGATCAAAAAGAGCGTTTTGGTGACGTGATCAAAGACCACTAAGTTATCAAAGAGCGAGAAATCGAGATCCGGCAAGCCGCGATCGTCGGTGGGTGGATTCGGCAAGTCCTCCACAAACCGCACCACGTCATAAGCCGCATAACCAAAGGCGCCGCCTGAGAGCGGAGGCAGCTCCGGGAGCACCGCAACGCGTTTGCCCGTGACCGCACTCCACAAACTGTCCAGCGGATCGGCAACCTCGGCAACCGTTTCTTTGCCGCCCAAGTTCGATGTGAGCGTACGGCCGAAAGCGGTCAAGCGACCTCGCGCGCCGGTAGCAATGAAGCTGTAGCGTCCCACCTTCTCGCCACCGATGACACTTTCGAACAAGCAAGCCGCGGAAAGCCCATCATCTAGGAGCTGAAAGGCCGTCACAGGTGTCAACGAATCGCTAAGAAAGCGGCGATAGAGTGGAATCAAATCGTGATCACCCGCCAGCTCTTCGAAACGCTCGTACGATGGTAAGGTTGTCATAAATCCCGAACACTATTACAAAAAATCGTACACGGAAATTCGTATTCTGATACTCGCACAGCCACGTTTGCACAAGCACTTTTGCCTTACAGGTTGCGGATTGGCCCGTGGTCGCTTACACCCGCCCAGCCCCCCGCGAAACGTGTCTCCAGCGAAACGTGTCTCCAGCGAAACGTGTTGTACGCGAGCGTAAACTGGCTTCTCGCCTCGAACGCATCGGGCTGACCGCATGAACTCGATGGAAAGTGCCGAGGCCGAGCGGTCGGAAGTGTAAGATTCGCATTGTACCGATCACTTCGTTACTGACAGCTAGCTTAAGCAAAAACCGCTGCGAATCGATCTACAATGCCGTAAATCGTTGTCCACGGGCTTGCAACTAACTGCTGTTATCCGGAAACTGACGGCATACGCGCCTCCGTCCACGCAGCCACAACCACCGAGTAGGTGTCGAATGAAGTGCCAGCACTGCGAAAAACCTGCGACCTTTCACATCACTGAACTGACTGACCCCAGTGGGCCGGTGATCGTTCATTTGTGCGAGGAACACGCGCGAGTTTATTTATCGCAGGAAAATGCAGATTCGCCGACAAACGCCCTCGCTGGCATGCTGGCAAAGCAGTTGAAGTTGGAACAGACTGCGGAGAGCCTAGCCAAGCTGGATAAGAAAACATGCCCACATTGCGGAATCAGCTTTGCCGAATTTCGACAGGCGGGACGCTTGGGCTGCCCCTATGATTATGTGTTCTTTCAGTCGGACCTCGAGCCGTTGTTGCTGAATATTCATGGGGCAAAATTGCACCGGGGTAAGCAGCCGTCGCGCAAGTCGGGATCGCCCGACCGGCAGCATCAAATGATTCAATTGCGGCGCGAAATGCAGGCCGCGATCCAGAAAGAGGACTACGAGAAAGCGGGCAAGCTGCGCGATTCGATCAAGAAACTGGAACATGAGAATGAGTCGGATGCGCAGACTGACGCGTCCCAAGCCGCCTCGCAAGACTCGCCCCCTGGCGCCTCAGCTTAATGAACACCTAAGGATCGGCGATTGTGTGGACTGGTTGTTGCCTAGAATTGCTAAACTAACTTTTCTAAGAATTAAAGCTCGTGAAACTGGAAGAACTGACGGAAAAGTGCGGCGAATGGTTGCGTGGATCGGGTCCGCAATCAGACATCGTCATTAGCAGCCGCATTCGCTTGGCTCGAAATCTGGCAGCGTTTCCGTTTGTGCGCCGCACTGGCGATGAGGAACGCACTGGCA
>JANPLP010000724.1:0-4817 GCA_031426595.1 Planctomycetia bacterium
TGCGCTCAAGCTAAGTTCAAAGTTAGACGCTTGCATTCTGAATCATTTACAACTACTCACTTTGCACTGCCGACCGCCATCTGGAATTGGCAGTAGTCGATATAGGCAACGTGTTTCAATTCCTGAGTCGCCGGGTCAGTAAGCTCGCACTTGTAATGCGAGTGATGCAGGATCGAGTCGCCGATTAACGGAACAAAACGAGCTGGATCGTAGAACTCTCTGATTTTTATCGTCGTTATCTTGAGCTTACCTTTCTCTACGCCATTCAGCGCACGCCCCTTTTGCGACAGGTCTTTCTCTAATGCCTGGATGATCTCTTCGTCGCTTGGCACATTGAGTTTGACCGGTCCTTTGACCAGGCGATTGACGTAGGGGACTTGAGTTAGCCACGGAACTGATTGATGACGGACAAAAGGTCCGAATGCTTGAATGGGCTGGTAAGCAGTGTCCCCGTCGCTGAACGACCCTTCAGTCGAATTTACCGATGCGGATACCGAATGCGCATACTTATTTGATCGTAGTTCCTTAAACGCGTTCACCGCAGCCCTCCAGTCCTCCGCGTTGCTCACCTGCAACTGACGCTGCGCGATTCTAAAGTCCCTGATACCAAGTTGCTGGATTTTCTGTTTGAGCAAAGCGACTTCCAAATCGGATTGCAACTCATCGCTTATGGTTACGTAAGCCGCTGGAGCTTGGTCGCCAAGATTCGTTTGCGGAATAGTCGCAATCGGAGCTGCCAAAGGCGTACAGCGAACGAGCGTAATACTTGTTTTATCTTTGGATGTTTGCATCACGACCAGAGCTTGATTGACACCGAGTTCAACGGACGTTTCTAGAGTGCGCTCTCGAACAACTGGGCGTTTAACATCCAGTTCCGTTGCAATGCCATTGAGCTTCTGCGTTGATTGATCGACTCGCTCTATCACGGTCCGCTTAAACTTGACGTCTAGTCTTGTGCTCTGCATGTCCGCATCCTTCCCATCCGCCAAAGTGGCTCGGACTTCGTAGCGCGAGCCTGACATGACTTGTTGGGTGACGGGAACTGCGGTTGGTTCACGATCTTTAGTTTTGACCAGCTTGTGTGAGACGGTGAATTCCCGAGTATCGCCGATTTCAACCGTCGTTAACTGACCGCTAAGTGCTGTCACTCTGGGGGCTGAAACCTGCGAAACGTCGCGATTATCGTCCTCCGCCAGCCACTCTTTGAACCTCGCTATCTCGGAGTTATCGAGAACAACGTAACCGCAGTGCGACGCTAACGTTAAAGTTCCTGCTAACCCAAGGTCGCTTGTGACTTTCCCTTGACCTTTGACTTCTATACGATATCTGGGTGCCGCACTCCCTTTGCTGGCGAACTTTTCACTGATCGCCGCAAGCTCCTTTTCAGCCAACTTTCGCGGCACTTCGTAAGAACTGATTTCAGTCACGATGCTCGCGAAACCGAATTGCCGAAAGTGTGCGATACATTGTTCTATCGCCTTCCGCTTCTCAGGGGTTGCGCGAATGTAGAGTTGGTTGTTAGCAACCCTGAGGCTCGTGCCGCCTATTGCCAGTCTTGTACTCTTAATCGCTCGTGCAGCAGGGTCCTCGAGCGCTAACTTCAAAGATTGATCTACTTCTTCAGTCTTCCCTTCAAGCTCCAGAGCAGCGTGCGCTGTGAGCAATCGGATCAGTTCTTTTTCAAGGTCTGCTTTTGCTAGAGATCGCTCGCGGTAAAGTCGTTCAAGCACATCGGCGAGTTCCAGCACATGCTCGAACTGAAACGCCAACTCTTCGGTCTGTTCCTTCTCAACCACCGGCGGGTTCGCAGGCGCACTCGGTAGACCGGCAGATTCCAGTCGATTCTCCGAACTAAAACTTGCTTCCTTGAAAACATTCGACTTCTGTTCTGGATTCTCTTGCGCCGTTAACCAGGCACCGCCCGGCAGAAACATCGCGCATCCGATTAACCAAACGGCCACAACCCACCACGGTCTTTGACGATAACTTCCATGTCCAAGTCTCATGATCCTCTCCAATCGATTCGCAGTAATATCAACCGGTCGCACTCCGGGCAACGATGGTGCCGCCCGCAATTGATGCTTCCGTTCCATGACCTCCAGCAAACTTCTCGCGTACATCGCTGGACTGCATCCCAACCCAGCAATCGTTTCCTCGTCGCAACTACGTTCCGCTTCGCATGTCAACAATCGTTCGGCTAGCCAAACCAACGGATGGAACCACCACAGCGACACCGAAATCCCTTGAAGCATGGCCCACACCAGATCGCCGCGTCGAACATGAATCAACTCGTGCGCAAGCAGTGGCTCAAGTTGGATGCTAGTACTACCTTCAACGATAACTTTGGGCATTAAAATCGTCGGCCGCATAAATCCGACCACTGCTGGCCCAATAGCGGCATCGACCAAGCGGACACGTACCTTGCGGCTCAGCCCAATTCGCTTCGATAGATTTGCAACCAGCAGATCTAAACTTGGCGGCGTGGGGAGCGTCACCTGCTTGACTCGCCGTAAAAAAATCCCCAGTCGCAGTACGCTTACGGTGAACACGCCAACCGCGATCGCGGACCACGCGCACAGTGCAAACTTAACCAGTAGATTTCCGCCCCTTTTCGCGTCGCGTGCTGTTGCTAAAGTTCGGGATGGTTCATCGATACGATCCAATGCACTAGCGCCTGGCAAAACTCGTACACGCAGTGGTGCAACTCCTTCGGCTTGGTCCTGTGCAACGCGTTGCTCGATCGTAGTTGCGGACCAAGACATTTCCTGTACGGCGAGTCGATAACTATGCGGCAACCAACTAAATAAACTTGTCGGACTGGCGACAATCGGAGGCAACATACACTTCAACAACACCAAGGCCCACAATGCATGCGCCAAGTGAGGACGATCTTTCGCAACGTACTTCGCAACCGCCCACACAATTCCGGCTAGCAAAGTGACTTGCCAAAACTGCGTGACTATCAACTGAAACAGCCAAGTGCCATTCATTTCGGTGGCTCCTTACTGGCATTTTGAAGTTTGCTATCCAGCGCATCGACCAACTTTCGCAGCTCCGCAATATCATCGGAACCGATCCCGCGTTCTTCAATTAGGTGCCGAACCAGCGGCATCGTCTCGCCGCCAAAGAGTCGCTCTACAAAGTCGTCGACCGTTTCGCGAACAACCGCTTTCGGCCTCGCTTTCGCAGCATAAATGCGAGTGCGACCTTCCAGCTTCGACGTGGCGTATCCCTTCGCTTCCATTCGCCGCAGATAGGTTTGCACGGTCGCGAAATCGCATTCTCGCTCTTTCGTAACCGCTTCATGAATCGCCCGAACTGCTGCGGGGCCGATTTCCCACAGCACGCGTGCTACTTCCATTTCACCCTTGGACAACGCTGGCCGAATCACCATTTTAGACTCCTTCTTCAAGTACATTTGTACCGCAAGCATTCTAGCCGTACATTTGTACGCGGAGCAATAGGTATTTTTAGTTCTTTGCACCCAGCACGTATCTCTCGCGTGAATTAAGCGCAGTGCCGCAATTCGCCTTGGCATGACTCATCGCTCGTGTCCGTTTTGGCCCAGGTAAGAGCTGCACTGATCGCGAGAAGTTCATCGACTCGCTAGAATTTGCGAAATTCTTTCTGCATTCGGCAATGGTTTTTAATTCTCGCCGAATAGGGTGCAAACAATCCAAACCTGTTCCAGCTACGGTAGCCGCATGAATCTTGAAATCCATGAATTGTCAAAACGATACGCGAACAATGTTCAAGCTCTCGACCGCGTGTCGTTGACTATACCTAAGGGAATGTTCGGCCTGCTTGGACCAAACGGAGCGGGCAAATCGACGCTGATGCGCACCCTGGCAACGCTGCAAGAAGCCGATTCAGGAACGGTACGAATGGGCGATTTGGATGTGCTGGGTCAAAAGCATGAGGTCCGCAAAATACTCGGCTACTTGCCTCAAGAGTTTGGAGTTTACCCGCGCACGAGTGCCGTCGAGTTGCTGACGCACTTCGCGGCACTCAAAGGGATCCCAGCGTCGCAGCGTCGCGAAGTGGTCGATAGCTTACTGTCCCGCGTGAATCTCTTTCAGCACCGCCGAAAATCGGTGGCAAGTTATTCCGGCGGAATGCGTCAACGTTTTGGAATCGCACAGGCCCTATTAGGCAATCCAAAACTGTTGATAGTCGACGAACCCACAGCGGGTCTCGATCCCGGCGAACGCAATCGGTTCTATAACTTGCTGGCCGAAGTGGGCGAAAACGTGATCGTGATTCTGTCGACCCATATCGTGCAAGACGTCAAGGAACTGTGTACGAACATGGCCATCATCGATCAGGGGAAGTTGCTGTACAGCGGCACGCCGGACGAAGCTGAGAAGACGCTGGCGGGCCGAGTTTGGCAAAAGTCGGTGACCAAGATCGACTTGCCGACGCTCGAGCGTGAATTCCGAATTATCTCAACCAAGTTGGTCGCAGGTCGCCCGCTGATTCATGTGCTCAGCGAATCGAATCCGGGTGAGGGATTTGAAGCGGTGGCTCCAGATTTAGAAGATGTCTTCTTTTCAAGATTGCCGGTGGTGGCCTGATGTTTTGGGAATTCTTTCGCTTTGAATTGCGCTACTGGTTTCGTGGTTGGATGGTCTATATTTTCTTAGCCATCATGACGCTGCTGTTTTTTGCGGCGGCTAGTTCGGATCAGATTGTCGTCGGCCAAGCGATGGGGAACACGTATCGCAATGCGCCTTATGTGATTCAGATGTACTACGCAATGTCTGGCATTCTGTGCGGCTTGATGGTCACCGCCTTTGTCGACTCAGCAGCCTCTCGCG
>JANPLP010000725.1:0-2914 GCA_031426595.1 Planctomycetia bacterium
GTTTTCCGCTCAGCGGCCAAGACAATCCACCTCGAGATAAATCGGACAATCTGTTTCGTCGTGAGAACTTGGTGGCATGGTGCATTGTGCCGTTCGATAGTCAACGGCGGACACCGCAGCAGCGCGCGGAGATGTTGGTCAAGCTGGGCATACATCAGTTGGCTTATGATTATCGCGCGGAGCATATTCCGAGTTTCGATGAAGAGCTTGAGCAACTGAAGAAGCACCATATCAAGCTATTCGCGTGGTGGTTTCCAACTCAACTGAACGACGAAGGGAAGCTGATACTTACGGTGCTTGCAAAGCATCGGTTGCAAACACAGTTGTGGGTGACGGGGGGCGGTGAAGCAACGAAGTCGGCCGATGAGCAAGCGGCGCGCGTGGTGGCAGAATCAGAGCGGATTCGCACGATTGCAGAGGCGGCGGCGAAGATTGGTTGCTCGGTGGGGCTGTACAACCATGGCGGTTGGTTTGGTGAGCCTGAGAATCAACTGGCAATCATTGAGCGTCTCAATTTGCCGAATGTCGGAATCGTTTACAACCAGCATCACGGGCATGAGCACGTCGAACGCTTCGCTGAGTTGCTCGCGTTGATGAAACCGCATTTATATGCCGTGAATCTTAATGGCATGGTGCCCAAGGGTGATCAGATCGGACAGAAGATTGTACCGCTGGGAGCGGGGAGTCTCGATGCTCGGTTGCTGAAAACGGTGCGAGACAGCGGGTACACGGGGCCGATCGGGATTTTGAACCACACTGAAAATGATGCTGAGGCCCGATTGCTTGACAACCTCGATGGGCTTGAATGGTTGCTACCACAGTTGGATGGTAAATCGAATAGCGAACCGCTCAAGTACAGAACGTGGACGGTACCGAAGCCGCAAGCGAATGTGCCGTTAGTGCCGAGCCCGTCGCAGTTGGTCGATGGAAAGTCGCTTTATCGTCAATCGCCCCTGACGGTGCTGTGCGATGCGAAGTTGGAGCATGCCAGTGTCTACAACATTCTTGTTGCGGTCGACACGAAAGCGAGCGGCGACCACTGGGAGCTGTTTAGTACGGCGGGCTCTGGTGCACTGGCTTGTTATCTACCTGGGCATCGTCCGGATCTGATTAGCAGCGCCGTGAATGTTTGCGATGGGCGGAAGCACCAGTTCGGAATGATTTATGAGAAAAACAGGCTGCGTTTATTGGTCGACGGCGAAGTCGTTGCTGATCAAGCCATTGAGCGGTCTGAGATGGCTTCGGTACCCGGTGATTTAGCCATAGGACGCTTAGTGGAAGGAGGGTTGCAGTGCTTTGGTGCAATCGGAACGGTACGAGTGCTGCAAGGTGCGGCGGAAGTCAGCAAGCTAACGAAGGCGGACTACATAGCAAGTCTTGGGGTGATCGGCGAATGGAAACTTTCGGAACTGGTTGCCGATGAACAGGTTGCCGATGAGCAGGCGGCTGAGAATCAGGGGAAGCAGACGCCCGCTGGTGCTAGTCAAGTGTTGCCGATGGATGCTGATAAGTTGGCTGAGTTGGCAACGCGCGCCGAAGGGGAAGGAAATGCAGCGCGTGGCGTGGCTTTGTTTGCGTCGGCTAAGTCGGCGTGTGTGTCGTGTCATCGGATCGGCAAGATTGGCGGGAGTGTAGGACCGGATCTGAGTGAGATTGGCAAGGTGCGAACTGGGGAGCAGTTGATTGAATCGGTGTTGTGGCCGAATCGACATGTGGAGCCAAAGTATCGGGTCGTGCAGTTATTGACGAGCGACGGTGAAATGCTGCGAGGTTATGTAGCGAGCGAAGACGAGCGTCGTGTGCAGTTGGTTGATCCGGCGACAGGTGTCACGCAAGCGATTGCAGTGTCAGAGATTGCAGAACGCAAGGAGTTGCCGTCGCTGATGCCAGAGGGTTTGGTCAACGCTTGGTCTGAAGCGCAGTTAGCCGACTTGATCTGTTTCTTGCGGGACTTGGGGCGTCACGAGCGGTTGCGGCCTGAATTGGCTGAATCGGTTTTACTGCATGCCCAAGCGCATGAGCCTGCGACCTTTGCGTTTGATCGCAAGCCGCTCAATGAAGCGGCGTGGCCGAGTTGGCAAGCTCCCATTAATCGCGAGCGGCTGTACGATTTTTATACCAAGCAAGCGAATCACTTTCGAGTGCAGGATCGAGACCAACGCTTGTTGATGGAGTTTCCGGGGTTGGATGGCGGTTCATTCGGTCATTGGGGAATTCAGTCTGAACCTAGTTGGGCGAGCGACGAGTGGAATCAGGCGATTTTGGGGAGTGTTCAAAGTGGTGTGTTCACTGGACCGAATGGGTTGACGGTCGCGCGAGGCGTGTGTTTGCAACTGGGCGACGAACAAAAGTTATTTGCATGTTTCGATCCAGACACGTTGACTTATCCAGCCGTCTGGGAAGGGAAGTTCATCAAGTTTTCAAGTGTGCGGCATGGATTCATAAATGGCTTGACGCCCGATGGTCGCACGTTGGCTAAGCCGGAGATTGCGGCGCCAAACCAGAGCTTTAAGTATCACGGATGGTACCGCGTGGGACGCCGAATCGTGTTTGCCTTTCGGATCGGTGACGTGGAGTACTTGGATGCGCCATGGGCAGTGAATGGCCAATTCATGCGTGAGTTCGCGCCGTTCGACAAGCATTCTCTGAGAGATAAATTGAAGACGGCCTCTGCGCAGTCGACGGTCACGATTCAAACACCGATTCAATTGGGGGACCAAAGACCCTATGCCATCGACACAGTGCAGTTACCGACAAAGAATCCTTGGAACGTGCCGATGTACCTCGGCGGGCATGACTTCCTGAAGGATGGGACGGCGCTGGTGTCGACAATGCAGGGTGATGTATGGCACGTTTCGGGACTGGAGGGGAGCACGGCAAGTTGGCGGCGTTTTGCAACTGGGTTGCATCATCC
>JANPLP010000726.1:0-2467 GCA_031426595.1 Planctomycetia bacterium
CCTCCAGTTGCTCTCCACCTTTTCTGTTGAAAACGCAGTTACCTTCGGATACGGGGCGGTAACGATTTCCCCGATCAGGACTTTCACCCGACTATTCAATCGCCTTCACAGGCGCACTAGCGGAACGCGTTAGCGTTTCGAAGCACCCGAGGTTTTTATCATTCGAAATATTGGGGATCTCCGAAAGCCTAACGGCTTCCGCTACGAATGCGCGACAAATTCGCTACCAAACCGTAGCGGAACGCATTAGCGTTTCGAAGCCGAAACCTAAATTTTCTGAAATAAAGGATTGGCAATGTCCTAGGGCCCAATAGCTTCGGTTACATTGCAGCTTTTCGATGCCGCACAGCGCCATCGATTGAGCACCTGCCCGCACTCTTCGGGAGGGCAACTATGCCAGCCCAACCAATTCGCCCTACACGCTTGTGTCGACTTCCCCGAGCACACTATCAATCGGATGCATGGGTTCACTGGGTGCTCGCGATTGAAAACCGTGAAACAGGGTGGCTGGACGCAAAATTGCTGTTTCGCTTTCGAGAAATCCTGACCCATACGACTTTCCGGTATCAAGTGGCTTGCTTGATTTACTGCCTGATGCCCGACCACATTCACATGCTATGGGGCGGGCTAGCGGCAAGTTCAGATCAACACGTCGCAATGCAGCGATTGCGTTTAGACATGAATGAATCTTTGCGGCGCATCGGGTTTGAATTTCAGAAGCAAGCTTATGATCACGTTCTAAAAGACACTGAGTTAGAGAGCGACGCCCTCGAGTTGACCGCTGAGTACATCGCACGAAATCCAGAGCGCCGTGGATTGGTTCCGCAGGATCAATTCGCTAAGTACCCATACACGGGCTGCTTATTGCCTGGAGCCTGTCGCTTACGGCTTTATCGTGGTACGAAGTGGGAGGAAATTTGGCGGACAATCTCTTCTCTAAAAAGCACAGAGTGCTTTCGCAAAACGTCTCCCAATCGCTGAGCGCCTAGCCGAAAACCGTAGCGGAACGCGTTAGCGTTTTGAAGCACCCGCTTTTTCTTTATTTTGTATCAGCTGAGGACAAGCAGTCCGAAAGCCTAACGGCTTCCGCTACGAGTGGGACGACTGCGCGCAACGATTACTACTGCTGCAATGCGAACAGAACAATATTAATACCGATTCGAGCCGCATCATCTCGCAGATAGCCGCGGCACTGCAGCGAATGACGACTCTCTAATGCGCAGCTCAGATCCAACGGAGAAAAAACAACAGCGATGCGATCATCGAGAGGGGCTATTTCCAACTGCGGAGAGATACGCCGGCGATTTACGGCTATCTGATCCTTTCCACGCTGCGGATCGATGATGTTAACTTGCCGAATATCAAAGCCCGCAAATCGACCACCCTGAAGCAGCTCGTGGCTTGCATCAATGGGCCGGAGTTCATTCTCGAGAATAACCGCCATCTCTCGGCGAAATGTGGTCGCGAACTGTTCGTCGGCACAAATCGCATCCGCAAAAATAAAGCCACCGTTTTTCAAGTAAGCGCGCAGTGAGCTGCGCTGGGCCTCATTAAACTTCAGCTCACCGCGACCATGCATAAAGATCAACGGATATTTTTGTAGCTCTTCGTCAACGATAGGCACCATACGGTGCTCGCTGCTCATACGAAATGGATTCTCTTTCCCCATCCATTCAATCAAGTTAGTGATGGCACGCGGAGCGTCGTCGGCGGCCGCGTTATGTTGTAGCTGTGGCAAAACAAAGACGCCGCGGTCCGTGGGCGTTAAATTCTTGACTTCGTCGAGCACCAGAATCGATTGCAGCTTTTGTTTCAGCTCCTTCCCGGTGGCATAGGAAAGCACATTCACTCCAGCCAGCGTGGCGTTATCCAATTCGGCTTGTACTTTCGGCGCGTACTCAGGTCGAAGCCCATAAGGCATGTTCAGTTCCCATCGACAGGAAAGACTAATCGGCGAGTAAACCAAACCGAGTCGACAGCACGTCTGAACCCCATATAACCAGAAATCTTCGGGCATCGCTTTCAAGTCGACAGAACGTTCAGCATGCCAAATAGGATGATCGGGCGACAACTTTTCCAGCGGCTTCCCAAGCACTTCCGCTGCGAAGCGACGCATGTAGTCATCAAAGGCTTTCCCATCACATCCGTTCCCATCGCAGGCTTCAGCGAAGATAAAGCCACCCTGCTCTACATACTCCCGCAGCAAGTCACGCGATTCGGTCGTCAGTACTGGCGCGTTCGAAGCACTCATGAACAGCACCGGAGCCTCCAGCAGATCAGCGAGTTTTGCCTTCTGTAAATCGATCGTTTGCCAAGCTAACTCACGCTTCCAGGCTTGTTCGGTGTGACCTGTCAAATGCTGCATCGCCATCGAGTGATGATTCCAATCGTCACCCTTGCCAAACTTGAGGCGGTTGATAACGATCTGCCGCTTGCCTTTGGCAAGAAATAGCAGCCCGAACGAGGT
>JANPLP010000727.1:0-7387 GCA_031426595.1 Planctomycetia bacterium
TTTCAGGCGGATATGCCATTGGCAAAGGACAGCACGCAAGCTGACGCGTTTACCATGGAGCTTTTGGATCGCCAAGGAAAGTCCGGGAATTGGCAACCCGAACGCGTTCGGATCAACTACGTCCCGGATCGCAATTGACTCCCTAGACATCCTAAGTGAATAGCTATGGGGCGTTGATTTCGTTTACAACCAGCTCGATCAAGGCGGCAAGGTATTTCGCGGCGGGATCGAATGGTTTTTCCCAACTATTTCGGGGGTTAGCGTTTCTTGCGGCATCCATTAGCTGTATGGCTGCTTGCTCTAACGGTTCCTTAAGCTTGGGCGCCTTTTGGCCCTTGATCCATTTGCTCTTTGCACTATCGTACGCTTTGATGGCGGCTCCAATTCCGGTTTTTTCATCGACCAAACCGTATTGGATGAACTCTTTCTTTGCGGCAGCCCAATCTTTTTCAGATACGACTGTAGGCAATTGGATCTTTATGGTCGCATAGAGTGAAGACGAGATGGCCAAATGTGCTTCTTCCAGTTTCTTGATCAGCTCGGTCTTGACCAGAATGCCGCCCGGATGCGATTTCTTTCCTTTGGTGAGTGGTTGGTACTTTTGGAGTACTTTTCCAAGAGCACTGAGTGAATTGGCGAAAGCGGTTCTCGCTTGGTCGAGTTCCACGGAGGCAGGTGTCGAAGGCAGTTGCTTATATCGGCCTTGCATGGTCTCGAGGTTTTTGAGGGCTTTTCCAATCCCGGTCGACGCATCTTTCAGCAGATGCTTTTCAACGAGAGTCTTTTTTTCGTTTTCCCACCAATCGGATTTCAATGTTGCTGGAGAGGAGAGCGTGTAGGAATAGAGTTTTTCGTCGGCCGCTTTCTGGAGACGCTCAAGTTCATTTGGGATCAACCGGAACATTTTATCAATGAATTGGACCATAGGCTCGTATGGCAGGCCATCAGCATCTACGGGTTGCAGTGTCTCTAGTTGCTCTTGGACCTGTCGCAGCCCGTCCTCTGCATTGGCTGCATAGGCGGCGACACCCGATTTTTCAAAGCGTAGCTTTTCACTTTCATAGAGGCTCAATGCAACGGATACGAGTGCGGCACCTCCGGCATTTCCCTTCCATTCTTTTAAGAAACTGCGACCTTCTTGAACTGCAGCGAGCCACGTAACCTTTTTTAGTTCGGGAATAGTGGAAATCGGCGTAAGAGTGACTTTGGATCCTAGGGATTCATCGCGTAGATCGCGTGCTTGACTACCCAATAACAAAAAAACATCGTAGGCGAGATTTTTTAAAAGATTCTTGAAAACTGTTTTGAACGGCTTTGCGAGTTCTTCCTTGGTGTATGCCCCTAAATTGTCGCGAGCCTCTACCAAGAGGCGCTTTTTCAGTTCGTTGTCGATATTGGCCTTAATCCGACCATCGATGATCGCGGGGCTGATGCCGAGTTTGTTGCAGACCAAATCTTCGAATTGATCCAGTTTCGTCTCGCCAAACGGGGAATCCCAAGTCGATTCGTTGAGCAGACGCAATAGTTCCAAATCGAATTCCTTGGTACGGTTCTCGGAGGCTTCTTGCAGTTTTTTCTTGGCTTCATCAACTTCGTCTCGGCCCTTGCCTTCGGAGTAGTATTTTTCGAGCATGACCGATCTCGCGACCGTGAACTCCATCGCGTCGTCCTGCAACATACGTTGCATTGCGATCTGGTACTTTTGCATTGCGTCGTGGGTGGAGACTTGGTCCGAAGCCAGTGGTCTCATCGACGACAAAAGACCGTTCAGCGCTTTGACTTCTGAATGATAAATTTCTGCCGCAGCGACGTCTGCTTCGGTTGGAGATGTCAAGAAATTTGGGTTGCTGAGTTTTGCTGACTCCCACTCTTTCTTGGCAAGGTCATAGCGATCAAGCATGTCACCGACCCCGGTACCATCTTCATACCATCCGAGAGCGATCGCTTCTTTCTTTGCAGTCTGCCAGGACGCACGCGAAAGTCCTACGGGAGATGTCATCGGCTTGTACTTCGGGTTGGGAAGTCTCATTCCCGTTTCATTGTCAAGCATATCAATGGGCTCGAAAGGAACTGGTTTTCGTTTTATCTTTTCCGCCACGAAAAGAAAGGGCTTGATGAGGGTGGAATTGGAAACAGACTCTTTGAATGTCTCTTGCGTGTCCTCCATTTTTGCTTGTACTAGTATGTACTTTCGGAGAACCTGAACCGACGTCGCTGGATCGGCGACTTCGCCCTCATTGAGTCCGCTTGTGGTGCAATAGCGAATCGCCCAAGGGTCGTTGTCTTCGATGGCGGCTATTGCTAGGCAATAGGTTGCATACTTGTTGGAATATTTGAAGACTTCTGCGACACTCTCTCGATCAATGGGTGGCCCTTTGGCTTTCAGCAAAACTTTTTGAGCTGTTTTGGCATCGGACCATTTTATGTTTGCAAAAACGAACTTGCTCCCTTGTGCAACAATTTTACCTGCAACGTCGATTCCCAATCCGGCCCCAGCACCAATACCTGATAGCTGTGCCGACTTGCCGGCAACCGCCAATGCATTTTGGATGAATGACATGACTTGTTCGGCAGCTTTAAGGCGTTCGTGCTTGTCCATTCGAATCAAGGGCAAGTAGACGACCGATTTCGGATCACGCTTGGCCTTTTCGCCGAGTTTTTGGATATCGTGAAGCTGTTTGAAGTACTTGGCGGCAAGGTACATCGAAGCAGCCATTTCTACGGCGCTGCTTGCGATTCCTAACGCTGGACAAACATCTTTCAGGAGGTCGGCGCCCCAGTCCTTTGCTTTCATCGCCACATCGAACCAAGCGGCGTTCCTCTCGAACTCCGCGATCTTCTTTTGCACTGGGCCTTCAAAACCGTCTCGCATTTCGACTGTTTTGGAAATCGCAGTCGCAGCTTTCAAAAATACGCCGAACCCTCCGACTGCCTTTCCTGCACTTCCGAAATCGTTTTGGAGTTTGAGCAGCGATTGCTGGTCAGGAGCGAGTTTTTTAAACTCTTCTGAATTTATGCCAGGTAGCTCTTCATTGGTCTTTAAACCAAGTTTCATTTTCAAAACGGATTCCATCGTATCCGTAGTCGTCGAAACTCCTAATTCGCCCAACTCTTGCACGCCCGATGATCGCTCCAACACTTCGGACAATGCATTGGATTCTTGTTGTGCCTCATCAAGTTCTATCTGCATTTCAATACGGAGAAACATGTCGATTTCCCGAATGGCACGATCTGGCCAGAAAGAACGCGGGATATTTGCAAAGGCGGTTTCCGCGGCATCGATCGGGCTGAGCCCGGATTTTTTGAGCTTGTCGTAGCGTTCCAAAGCGCCGAGGAACGCTCTTTCCATAGCCAGCAGGGTTTGTGATTTTACCGAGCCGGAACTTCCCTCGAACGCCACGCCGGTCATCAATTGCATCAGGTCCGGGTCACCTACCATGTCTCGCATTTTGTGAGAATCACCCGCGTAGAGTTCGAATGCTTTTTGCTCGCTCTCAGCAGCTTGCTGCGTTTGCTCTACCGCATCTTTTCTTGCATTCTCGATTTCTGTTTTTTGGTCTTCATAGAGTTGATGCGCTCTGTTCAGACATCTAAACGCTTGCTCGAAATCGTTCGCTCGTCGGTACTCGTCAGCCGATTCCATAGAGCTCAAGATGCTATTTGCCGCGACTAGTATCGAGGGCGAAGCGTCCTGCTCCTCATTTGCTTTGACGACATTAAGTGCAAAAAGCTTTGCAGGTTTTAATTCACTGTTCTGTACTCGGAATTTGTCATTGAGGGATTGCAGTTTCGCTTCGGCTGCAATGAAAATGCTCTCGAGCTCCTTCTTTGCGGATTGGTAGACGAGTAGATCGTTGATCGAATCGTCTTTCACTCCGGTCTCAATGAATGGGTAGTCACTATTTGACTTCACAAGTCGATCTTTGAGATCTGTGTCCTCCGTAGATCCGACTAGGCTAACCAATTGTTTCTTCTCGCAGTAGTCTTTGCAATCGCGAGCTAGTTTCTCTAGCTTATCGTCGGGAGTTCCAGTTTCGTATTTGCAAACCCCAAAAGTGTCGCCTAGCCATTTGCGATAATCCACTTGTGTCATGAGCTAGTTTCCTTGAACAATACTAAATGCGAGGAAGGGAAGTTTGTTGGGTTAAAACGACGCTACTTCAATTGACTTTGAATTGGCTGTTTAGGGTTTCCAATGCTGTGGTCAGCTCGGACTTGGTTAGTACAATTGCGGGACACAAATCCCATTGCGAAAGCAGGTTGTCTTGCGCGATGTGCTGCAAACAGGAACCGATTTTGGCAGTGAGCGCTAAACAAAGCGAGTTGAGTTGGGATTCTTTTTCAATGGTGCAGTTGGCATGAAGGTCCGTGACTCGCTTGAGAAGGTTTGCAATTCCTTGTAGCGGGATCGAAGCTTGTTTCACTGCCATCGGAACAACATTCTCGATTTCATTGATGTCTTCCCTTTTTGTGAATTGCGAACTTACCTTTGTCTTTAAACCCTCAAGCTCTTTAGCGAAATTCTCTAGGACCAAGAGGCACTCATTGCATTTGTCGAGAGTGGCGGGTACCGACAATCGAGTCAATATTTGTTCGAGTCTAGTGAAATGGATCTTGGCAAGATTGGAAGCGTACGTTTTTTCTTGGATGTTGGTTTTGCTTTTCACTTCGTTGCAGAATTTTTCGACTTCGTTCGAATGGAGTTGAACCTGTGCGGTTCGCCAGGGGTAGGGGAATTTCTGGTGCTGATTGACAAGCTCTTTCGCATTCGCGGACATTTTATCAGCGTCTGTTTCGAGTTCCGTTGGGCCTGACTGCGGTTGTGAAGAAGTGGGGAAAGCGATTGCCAGTAGCTTCTTCTTGCATTCTGCAAGTTCCTGCTCGCTGCTTGCTTGTAGGATCTCTTCGATCGACTCTTGAATGCTTTTAAGCTTCTTGACCTTGTCTTCGTTTTCTGGCTGCTTCAAGTAGAAGCTTTCCATGTCCTTTGCTTGCTGGATTAGGCCCGCGCGCGCCTTGGCCAGAAGGTCCGTTGTTTCAATTTCGATGTCGGTGGTTGTTTCATTGGAAATCGCAGTATTTGTCACCTTTGCTACTTCGTTTGCAATGGAGCTGATTTGCATTCCCAGCTTCATATAGGCCTTTTCGCGAAAGGTCGTCTTGATTTCGCTCTCGATGCGGTCGAGTTCCTTTTCTAGGTTTTTCCAAGTCGGAGGAACATTATTTGGCGAGCTATTTGCGAACTTCGTCATCTCTTGGCGTATGGCCGCGATGAGTCCACGTAGCTTGTTTCCTCTGAGAAGTTTCTTTTTCTTGAGATTTTCAGCATTAAGTCCGAGCGCGTCAGAAAGTGCAACTTGGGTCATTTACTCGTCCTGATTTTCTGGTGGCAATGGTTGTTTAGGATTTGGCTTAACTCAACAAACCTAGAATCTCGTCGAGTTTGTCTTGCAAGGGTTCGATCACGAATGTTTCGGGCACGAACTCGTTTCCATCCAGGACAGATGCGATTGGGTGATTGGTAACGAATGTTTGAAACTGATCGATCGTTTTTCGAACAGAAGGAAGGAGTTGAAAGCGCCCTTCCTCCGGAGTATTAAGAAGTTGGTCCAGATCATCAACGAGTTTGACGCGGAAGTCGACAATCATGCGATCAAGTTGGTCCAGTGCTGCAGCTAGTTCAGCGGCTTGATCTTCGTCCTCGATAAACTCTTCTCGAACCGCATCTTTAATGACCTGAATCTGCGCGATGGCAGCATCTTGAAGCGGTGCTAGTTCGAGTCGAGCTTTACCAAGCTTTACTAACGAAATTTCGGGTGCGATTTCCGGTTCGGTGTCCTGATTCGAACCGGGAGATGCGGCAACCTGTGGCGAGCCTATTTCTGGAGCTTTGGACGCGAGGGCTGCTTGGACCGCAATCTGGAGTCGGTCGATGGCCTTGATTGCGTTTTCGAAGACACCAGCGGACGCTTGTTCTTCGGCGTAGCCCATCACCATGCGAAATTTGTCTGTGTCCCCTAACCGATCCTGGAGCGCTTGAGTGAAAAGTGGACGGATCGCGGCAAGCTTTTGTTCGTATTGAGCCCGAAGTTCAGCTTCGCGGCTTTCGCTGGTGGACGTTTCGCTTCCCTGCGTCAACACCGACTTGAGCAATAGACCAACAGCCAAAATACCTTTCTTTGCCTCCTGCAAGTCCCCCGAGTCCATTTGCCTTTTAATTTCAGCAACCGGCGTCAGCAATGCAACTTTCTTTTCTGGAAAGTTCACCACTGCTTGCTTCAATTGAGGAACCAGTTTGTTCAATGCCTCTTGTAGTTTCTGTTTGAGCGCATCGTTGTCAACGGGAGTGGTGGGCGAAGTGGATGCTTGCGGGGCCGGTGTGGCAGAGGGGGCCGGTGTGGCAGAGGGCGCCGGTTGGGTTGGCGATGCTCCACCACTCAAATCGCGAAGCCGTGTTTCTAGGTCAGCGATTCGAGGCTCTGCGGTCCCGAATTCCGCGTCCTGTAGCAGTATGCGAATTTCCGAAGTGATTTGCGTTAGTTCAACTTCTGCTTCCGGTTTCACGTCCAGAACTGCTGCGATCGTAACATCCAAGGCCAGGAACCGGGCAATGAGCGGATTTTTTAAGTCCTCTTCATCGAAAGGAACCGCGGGAAGCGTTGCAACAATTGCGATCGACGGCTTGCATTTGAATTCCGCTTTTTCTTCCAAAAAGTCTTTGAGGATTTTGTCCTTCACCGGCTCGGAGGTGTAGCCGTCGGCCGTCGACAGATTGAAGACAAGCTCCATGCCCTTGCCAGTAATGACGCCGAAGTATCCTTCGCCTTTGTAACCGGCTTTTTTGGCTTCGTTTAGTTCATTTTTTTTAATCGGTTTCTTCCGAACCGCCAAATACTTGACCTTGTTTCCCTTGCACACCAGCAAGAAATTCCGTGCTTGTCCTTTCTTTGCCTGCTCCAGGAACTTGTCGGTGTTTTCACCCAAGGGTGGCAAGGAATCGTCATCGTCTTCATCTCGTGCCATCAACTCATCCTTTGCGATCGAACTGTCCAATAGTATTGTAAATTTTGACTATTATTCAAAAAGCAATAAATTATTTTCGATTATGAGAAAGCGTGCAATCCCGCTCAGCTTCGTGTTGTGTGTCCATCGATTTTCGAAGTATACCGAGCCTTGAAATCCAATTCCATGCATAGAATGTTTGCAAAGCGATTAGCCAAGGAAAAAGTACATCAAGGCTAGGCTGACGAGAAGTCCGACGGCAACGATCGCACCGAGGTTGGCAACCAAACTCTCTCGCTTGTTGGCAGCGAGGGCGTCGTTTGTCCATTCGATTAACTCTTGTTCCTCACCCATCTTTTCGATGACTCCTTTGACGAATGCTTGA
>JANPLP010000728.1:0-4457 GCA_031426595.1 Planctomycetia bacterium
GTGTGAAGTAGCGAGCCTGGTGTTCTGGAATGTGGATCTCGAGTTGCCACTTGTCGAGCGGTGCAAAGGAGAGGATAGGACTTCCTTGAGGGAACATCTGACCGAGCTTGCGATTTAATTCCGCATCCATGACCATGCCATCTGCGGGTGCAACGATGGTGCATTGACTGATCTTCTTTTCAACGGAGTCGCGCTGAGCTGCGAAAACTTGCGAATTCGCTTTCGCTATCGAGGCGGAAGCTACGTCGTGATTAACCAGGGCTTTACGGACATCCACTTCGGCTTGCTCGAGTTGCGAGGTTAAGCTTGCGCGTTCAAGTTCTAGCTGTCGAGTTTCGAAGATAGCCAGCACTTGACCCCGTCGAACTCGGTCCCCAGATTGCACATTGACTTCGCGCAGTTGCATATTGAACGCGGCGAGCGTTTGAGTCAAGTTGCCGGGAACGAGCACGCAAGGTGTCAGCGGTCGATAAGGGAACCAGCCAAAAATCAAAATGGCTGCTACGACGATTGACACGCGACGAGCGATTCTGCCCATTCGAGTTTGAGGATTGCGAATCGTTCCCACGACCGACTTGGCGGCGTCGCGGAAATGTGTGTTCAGCGTCCGGTCACCGCGTAGGGACATTTCGATCGCTGCGCCGAATGGCCTGAGCAGATTCTCGAGCTCAACAACGTTTGCTTCTGTAAAGCCGACTCGACGATGGCGGCGCAGGGATAGTACTGCAATGCAACTTTCACCAGCCATCAATGGAATAGAGCACACAGCGCTGTGGCACTTGCCACTCCAGTGCGCGTGAATCGGCATACTCTTCAGCTTTGGAGGCTGTCCCTCGGGCTGGTAGACCAACGTCTGCTGCGCATCGCGGGCCTCTTCCATCGCTTGCTGAATATCGATGATCCCGGGACTGCTTTGCTTGAACGCGTCGGTCCCTGAGACCGCACAAACCGTAAGGTTACCACCGCGCAAAAAACCTAACGCAACTTGTTCGCAATCGAAGCGATTGGCAACACTGTTGACTAGTGCGAACGCGAACTCCCGCGTATCTCCGTAGCGACTCACGCGAGCTGCCATTTGTAGCGCTTCGCTCAGCGGCGGTGCAACGGCTGGCGGATGCGCTTGTGGAAGGCAATGCAAAGCAAGCAAGAGCGAGGCTTGCACCTCGAAAGCTCGCAACTGCACTTCGCTATCGCTGCGCACGCTGATCGCCACGCAAACGGATGCGGCCAGTTCATCACTTTCGTCATTGCTGAGTGGAACAGTGATTAGAAATGTGCGATGGCTGCCGATCGAAAACGGGCCTGACACCCGCATGCTCGCCTCGGCATGGCCCGCCAAAGCGGCTTGGCTGGTGATCTGCCGGAGATACAGTTGCTCGTCGGCAGACAGGGAAGCTAAACATGCGAAATCGCCGAGCGTTTCAGCGCCGATCCGTCCATTCAAGCTGAACCCAAGGTGCCGATGTTGCACGATAGTGGTTCGTATCGCAGCGTGCAGATACGCGACAGGGCGAGGATTCTTCTCCGCCAAATCAACGAACACAGCACGCAAGTCGGGTAAGACTGTTGACTGAACGCGACGCGAACCGACCTCGGGCTGTGGCGATACCGAATTGGCGTTCGTTGAAGACGAAGTGGATTGAGTGGGCGACATAATGACTCGCGATGGACTCTAATTCAAAGGATCAGTCGGGCTTACACTCTGCGCGTCACTAATTTTCAAGTCCACAGGTGACAAGAAAGAGAAGCCAACTTCAAAAGCTTCTTCATCTAGAAGGTGGCAGCGTACACAACGCGCATGGCAACCATGAATGGGATGCGTCACATCGGATGGCAGTTCAAAACGGTACAAATCACCAACCCGCGGCGGACAGTCTGTGATCACACCGCAGCCGGTCTGCGATAAGTTTTTGCAGTAGCCCCGCATTGGAGCTTCTCTACGTTGGCTGCTGTTACTTGGACGAATCAACAGTTGAACATTCGTCGGAACCGATCGATGCGCGGCACGCACGTTCGGGCTCGCTACATCATTCGCAAGCTGTACCCTCGGGCGAACAGTATCTACTGGAGGATTAAGGTTTTCACCGAGCATGTTGCTTCACCTAGACTAAAAAAAGTACTTCCTGGCAACAGTAGGTCATCGAAATAGGCCGAGCAACTCATTTGCATGTGACAATACAGAAACATACTTAAAGGTTTTCCACACATTTATCTCTAATACGGTTCTGAAATCACACATACCCTACCGGCATTGCAGCTTTTAACGTTTGTAAGATTCGCGATGGTTGCAACTTACTCTGAATAACCCTTCAAGTTGCCTCATTCAAAGGGATTGCGAACTATACAAACTGTAGAGACGGCAAATCTCTGGTCAGACCAAGTGAACCGAATGAGTTATGAGCGATTGCGAGATGCCAGTTCGCAATTGTTTTCATCGGAGCAGTGCAAACGTTTGTCCTCATGTCCAAAGCGTTGCGTGAATTCTGTGTACCCAGGAGATGTTCTGCGTACGTCGATCATCACAGCGGAACCGCTAGGTATCTACAAACCCCTGATAACGTAAAGTAGAAGGCAATCCATCAATGTCGAAGAAGAACTCCCCACCGTCTCGAATTGGCACCGCCAAAAAATTAATTATTGATTCTATTGAGCCAATGATTCTTATGTCCGCTAGTTGCGGCGATGTTCACGATTCCATTGACGTCGGCGTTGATGATGGGGGTGCTACAAGCGGCAATAACGGTTCAGACGATCCACTCGATGACTCCGACGATAACGGTTCAGATGACACGATTGGATCGGGCAGCGGTTCAGGCAGCGGTTCGGGTAGTGGTTCAGGTAGTGGTTCAGGTAGTGGATCAGGTAGTGGATCAGGTAGTGGATCAGGTAGTGGATCAGGTAGTGGTTCAGGTAGTGGTTCAGGTAGTGGTTCAGGTAGTGGATCAGGTAGTGGTTCAGGTAGCGGTTCAGGTAGCGGTTCAGGTAGTGGTTCAGGTAGTGGTTCAGGTAGTGGTTCAGGGAGTGGATCAGGGAGTGGATCAGGGAGTGGATCGGGTAGTGGAGCAGCAACTGGAGTCAGCTTGGTTGGGACCGATGGCAATGATTTGCTCACTGGTGGACCAGGCGGTGACACGATTAGCGGCGGGTTGGGAAGCGATCTGCTGAGCGGTAAAGATCTTGATGATACGTTGAGAGGAAACGAAGGCCACGACCTGCTGAAAGGTGGCGCTGGCAATGACCGCTTAGAAGGCGGAAGTGGCGATGACACGCTGAAGGGGGAGTCGGGCAACGATACGCTTTCTGGCGGGCGCGGCAATAACTTTTTGAACGGTGGAGACGGCGACGATGTCGCGGTGTTCGACGGTAACTTTTCAGATTTCAAAGTGACCGCCTTGCGACATGGACTCGTTGAGTTGCGATGCATTGACAGCGTGGATATTGTTTCCAACGTGGAAAAATTCGCGTTCAGAGATGGCACTGTTACGCTGACGGACCTGTTAGCAGGACGCGGACCTAACACGTTGCACTTCATCGATGGGACCGATGGCCAGGACAGTCTCAAAGGCACATCCGGCAACGACAAAATTTCCGGTGGACTAGGCGACGATCTGCTGCAAGGTGATGCGGGCGACGACGAAATCGCCGGCGGTGCTGGCGATGACCTGCTCGACGGCGGCAGTGGCAAGGACTCTCTGACGGGTGGCGACGGGGACGATGTACTAAAAGGTGTTGGTGGCGATGACACACTAACCGGCGGAAAAGGCAACGATCAACTTGACGGCGGCGAAGGAAACGACACGGCAGTTTTCAGCGGCAAATCGACTGACTATACGATTACCAAGAATGGCAACGGTTCCATTCGAGTCGTTGGAGCCGACAGTGTTGATTTACTCTCCGCGATCGAGCACTTGAAGTTTGATGACCAGACAATTATGTCGTCTGATATCGCCGCAACTCCAACAAGTTCTGTAACGGCCCCAAGTACGACAACGACCGGAACAACTGTGTCAAGTATCAATACTTCGGCAAGCAGTATCCCCGCTTCAGTTGCACCGGATAGCAATACGGGCTCCGTAGCGGGTACAACAGCGGAGGATTCGCAGGCTATCGTCGCAGTGGTTGACGATGTCGATGCAAGCGTTGAAGTTCCTGCCGAAGAGAGCGCGAGTGTTAACGTTGTGCACAACGCAGTCGTCTTGGCGGATGCTGACGGCGAAGTTGGCGCGATTGTCGACGAGGATTTAGCTTTACCGGTGATCACCACAACCACTGCGACTCCGGAAACGGCAACTCCACCGACGATTAGCACAACTTCAACCGCCACTACAACCACAAGCTCTCCGAACTCACCAGCCACAGTTGGGACTGGCGGCAATGACTTGCTAACAGGTGGTAGTCGCTCGGACACCATCTCCGGCGGTCTTGGTAGCGATTTAATTCGAGGCGAGGGAGAGAAT
>JANPLP010000729.1:0-3685 GCA_031426595.1 Planctomycetia bacterium
CGATTTACGGGTTCACCATTAAAAGTGACACTCCCTTTCACACTGGCTAAACCGTTGGAGCAGCCCGCCGCAAAAGCGAGGGCTGCATTTAGTGACAAAAGCAAACCGATTTTTCGATGCAGCTTACACATCCGGCTTCAACCATTCTGAAAATGAACTCTTGAGTCTTGGAATTCCAACGCGTGTCACTGTCTAGCAGTCCCTTGAAAAACGCTAATCGTTGTAGCGGCTCAGCACTCACTGCTCGGTTTATTCCAATAAAGCGAGACTTGCCGAACGGCTCGCGCCGCGCCGCTTACGTTTTTCGACGAGCTGCTTGGTTAGGGGGTGCTATCTGCGACTTCGCCGCCAGCAATGGTGCTGAGGGCACGCCAAACCGCCAGGTCGATACTCTGCGAATAGAATTGAACGGAACCATCGACCAGCCCCGCTTGCACGCCACCGGTGTGCTTGCTTCGCGCTGCTACAGCAACTGTTAGCGCACCGGTCGCAGTGATGCACGGAAGATTTTGAAGCGGCAAGTTCGTACTGGCACCGCACTCGTTATTGCGATCGGGGCTGCTTGAATTCGGTGACAAAGTCGAATGAAATGCCCAACGACCATCGCCCGAATTATTGATCGCATCGCCTCGAGAGTCGCGAGTAGCTGCACCGCCGGAACCATCGAAAGCAGGCAGCAAAATTTCTGCCATTGCCAGCGTGTTGCTCGAACCGTCCGTGACGCTGCGGAAGCCGTAAGCACCTGGAGTCGGCGCTGTAGTGGACGTGTTGTGGCTGCGGAACATGCCTTGTCGCTCATGATCTGGCACCGTCGCGCCTTCCGGCCAACGTCCCATGTTCACAACATAATTCAATCGAGTCCGAAAATTGACGTCACCCTTCCAGTACTGCCCCGCGCCCGCCGCATTCGGATCGCTTGGACAATAGTAGAAATTGAGCGGCGCAGAAACCAAACCTGTCGTTGTGCTCGGCACATTGTTCGGCGCAACGTGAAAATCTTTTGTCAGATCATATTGGCTGTAGAGCGCCGTCTGCTCCAGGTACGGCCAGAGTGCAACAACATACGTTCTGCGCCGTACGTTCTGCGATCCGTACGGAAATCGGTTAAATGCGGAGTGGTGATTCTGCATCGCCAACCCCCATTGCTTGAGATTGTTGCTGCACTGCATACGTCGCGCTGCCTCGCGTGCCGCTTGCACTGCCGGCAAAAGCAGTCCTACTAAGATTCCAATAATGGCGATAACGACAAGCAATTCGACTAGCGTAAACGCGTTCCGTCGGCGGCCAGCCAACAAAGTGAGAGGTACCACGTAAGTTCTCCAAAAAGTAGATGTAATAGAAAAAAACAGAAGTTAAAAACAAGTCAACTAATCTTTGCGCCTCCAAAACACAGGTGACCGCGATCGCTCGCTTGAATCGTTTGAGTGAACCTGTGTTGAGTTCACGCCACCTGTGTCTCGGTCGATTTGAACGAAAAATTTTGCTTGTGATGCAGATGCCCCAGTCTCAGATTCAAGCGAGCCAGCTGAGCCAATGGTCAACCGCTGAAGCTCTCCACTGACAAGAGAGTATTGGGATTCGCGAGCCACTTTCGGAAGATATTCAAGTAATTCACGGCGCAGTTCCGCATCCGTGCTGCGAGGCAAATCAACTAAGGAGCCTCCTGCGACGAGCACCGACCAGTCATCCACTCCATCCAGCGAACAGATTACGGCCTTCATCGGAAAACGCGTTCGCAGTTCACCCACAGAGCGCATAATACTGGCCGCCGAGTGCTTCTTCTCACCCTTCCATTCTCGCAGTTGCTGACGCGGGGCTAAACTCTGCGCGCCTGGCGGATCGTAGCAACCACCGTCGCTGGTATACCACCAATACTTAACATCGATGACATCGACTAGGGACGCGTACTTGGAATCCGTAAGGATCGCTTCTTGCACATCGCGAGGCACACTTAACACGGTGAGCACCTCTCGACTCCGATCACGCTCCCACTGCGCAATGGTCTCTAACCAAAACTTTACAAAATGTGTCGGCCCAGTGAATTCTTCTCCCAATACAAACATCACGTTACTGTGATTGCCCAGCGTATCCAGACAATGACGTATGTACCGAGTGTGCAAATCCCGGCGTGAGGCATGTTCAATATCATAAAATGCCTCAGCCAAGAACACTCGTTTGCGATTCGCATACGCAGGTGGTTCAGGAAAACCGGTCTCCTGAAGACAGTTTGCAGGGCGCCATGGAAAATCTGCCCAGTGCGCACCCGCTTCAAGAATGTTGTGTTGAAAATACATGTACTGCATCAATATCAAGCCGCGCGCGTCGGCGTGGTCAGCGAACTCGGCTAGTCGACTGAAGTACCATGTGTTGAAACGAGTCAAGTCATACTTGCTGAGCCCGTCCCAAGCCTGGCCGTGACCACTGCGCGCCCACGGTTGCTCAAAGAATGGTGGCCATACATCTCCATCGATTCGACGGATCATCTGGTGATCGTCGCGGCGGCGGTCGTACCACAACCCCCAATGATGCTCTAACGCGATACTGCCATTGCCCTGAATTTTCTCAGCCATCTGGCCAATATCATCCGTATAGCCAGGTTCGTCTCTCCCGGGGACAAAACGCGTAATGTTCGAGCCAAACTCATCCACCTTCCCGTCTAAAACGCTCCCACGCCACCAACTTAAACGCATCCTTGAACCGATCGCCAAAGTATCGCCGATCGCTAGCCAGCCGTTCTTCAAATGCAACTTCTGGCTTGAATCATCCGCCCGATCCGCATCGATCCTCGAATCTGTACGAGGCGAGTACTCGGCGCGCGAAGAAACCTCAGGTGCGTCAACTGTCGCGGGGAGGGAAATGGCGACCGGCGGACTCATTATCTGACGCGCCCTCTCAACTCCGACGCGTTCGGTGAGTTGAGTTTCATACAAGCTGTCGGGCGATACGAACTGATTAAGTTCGCGCCAAACTCCATCTCCGGCTACTTCGCCCCAAACCCCAATTGCCCAGTTAAAACCTGTCGGCGGCTTGCGACAAACGATTTTTGGCGCGACACAATTCCATAAAACGCAATTCACAGCCGACCAACCCGCGCCCTGCGCAGCTGTCTCGCGATTGGTGAGTTCTAAGTTTGCCCCATCGATCTCGACGTTGTCATACAAAACGCCAGACGCCCAATTGCCCATCGGACCGCTGAACTCAGTTGCTTGCTGTGCACTGCAGTACACGAATGCATTGGGCCCGCTCGTCAGTAGCCCCACCGCAAAATCATGTCGCCCTCCCTGCGCGCGACAGCGCAAAAACAATGCTTGCTGCCCCAATCCATAAAACGTCTGCCTTCGCCACCCCGCATCTTCCGATACTGGCTCAGAGGATATGCAATCGCTGACAGTCACTCGGCGCGCACTGCGGCCCACCTGCACCGCCGACCCAGAGAAATGAGTAAACGAAACGGAACGCACCCATGCATCGGTGACATCTAGTAATCGAATTCCATCCCACGCATGCTCTTCATCTTTCGGATTCACATGCGTGTTGACGTCGCTAACCAACTCCAAATACTCAACGCCCACTTGTGATGCACTCGGCAACCGTTTCTCAGCAACAATAAACGCAGGAGTTAGCACCGGATCAATGGCTGACGTGAGAGGCGCATCAAAAGTCACCTGCTCCTCCTCAACAGCCG
>JANPLP010000730.1:0-18434 GCA_031426595.1 Planctomycetia bacterium
CAACGGACTGGTCGGCGGCGTGCCCAACACAGTCAAGTTGAAGACAATCAGTGCTGTGAAGCACGTGATACTGATGGCAATTCGTCGCCGAGCCATCCATTTCTTCAAACTAGTAGTGAGTGGCAACGCGTGCTGAACTGAAGTTGCAGTTTCTTGAATAGTGCTCATGACGGACCTTTAAAAAGAGTTGCAGGCACTTTGGTAAAAAAGCCTGGCAAAGTAAAGATCAAAGCGCCTCTCGCCCCTCCGATTTTCGCTTAACCGAGGGGGAATCTGGAAGAGATGCTTGTTCGCGAATCCGACTCCTTTTTGCATCCACCTGAGCGGAGCTGTCATGCCTGTTCAAAAGGCAGGAGAAAACGGGACTACAACGCTAGCACTCCCTGGCTGCGCTAGTGTTTTCGTGCAGCAGTGTTTTCATGCAACTCACGCTCAGCCCAAAAAAAGACGACTATCTTTTTAGCCCAGTGCGCGCTAGCGCAACGCGGAGCTCTCAGCTCAAAAAGCCGCTGATCAACTGCACGAGCTTCACTCCATCAAGCGGCTTGGAGGCATAGTCGTTGCACCCGACGGCGAGGCAGCGATCGCGATCCTCACGCATCGCATTTGCAGTTAAAGCAATAATTGGCTTGTCAAAGCCGCCACTGCGCAAACGCTTTACGGCTTCATAGCCATCCATCACCGGCATTTGCATATCCATCAACACTAAGTCGATCTGCTGGGCGGTTGCGTCTTGTTGAAGAATTTCTAACGCGCGCTGCCCATCGTCCGCAGTCACGACCGTCCCACCCGCTTTTTGAATAAAGTGCTGCGCTAGAAAACGAATATCACGACGATCGTCCACTACTAAAATACAGCCGTTCAACGTTCCTTTCGCAACTTTGCCACCCGATTCACCCGGGCGCGCATCTGCCGCACCAGCCTGCGACTGCGAATTTGCAGGATCTGGTAACTCTTCAGGGGACGAACCGTCCGTATTCAAACTAACTTCATTCATACTAGGCGAATAGAATAATGAGATAGGGGGCATGAGATCCCGCTGCACGATTGCGGCTTCGACGAGTGATAACTCGTTATACTTCATCGTCTGAATGAATCAACTGACTGCCCACTTACTTTCTCGCATCCAAAAAATTCGCGCCGTAACTTGGTTCGTTCCCCCCTTCAAAGCTTGCACAACAATCAGGCAAATTATATTTACCTTTTAGCGTCAAATCGCTTTTCAATCGTCTGCTGGACCGCATCGCGAGATTGCTCCGGAGATGAGTCCTGGGATGACTCAATGGCCCTTACTTCCTCCGCCAATCCATAATCTTTGATAACGTGTTCAATCCAGTTTGAGTAGTCATTTCGTTTGAGATGGAACCACCAAGTCGAGCTATCCAAACCTTGCGCCAGCTCGATGAATCGCTTGAGATTGGTGGCTCGTAAGCTGAACTGATTGTTAGCTCCACGAAACACAAATTGGTGCTCATCCTCCATTTCGCCCTCGAATAGACTGTGCCGATGTCGCTGATTGTCCAACTCGCTAGGCAGTCGGCTAAACCAAATCGCTTCAACCTCCGCCACTCTCCAACTGAGAGCACGGTGCACTTGCTGGTCTTCAGGCTCGTACACGATTGGCGTGCTGACTGCCATACGTTCACTGATCGCTTGCAGAGCTTCAAGGGGATCCTCAGCAATCGAGACCACCCAATCGACTCCGTCAAAAATCACTTTGGAAAGGCGATCATGGAACGCAGTAATGAACATGATCGCTTTCAGTTCCGTTGGGTTCCATTGCTCGGCGGGTTTCCAGTCAACGGGCGCAGCGTAGTGCGCTTCGTCAACAATAATCCAGTGAGGGCGCCCCGTACGGCTTCGCAATTCTGAAAGACTACGAAGAAGCCGATTGAAGTATTCGGGTCGATCTTTCTTCTCGATCGAAAACACACTGACTACACAATGCTGACCCGGCTTTTCCATCAAGTTGACAATTTCCTCGACAGTCGGAGCACGATCACCTGCCCCCAAATTTATGGCTCCGGCAATCCCCGCGTAATCACCCTCTGGATCGACGATACAGGCCTGCGCGCCGCGCTCGGTCAGTTGCTCGATAAACTGCATTGCAAAAGTGCTTTTGCCTCCACCAGGACCGCCAGTGACCAGCATACTCTCCCCAGTCATCCGCACCGTCAGCGGCGATCCGTCCAGCCGCAATCCAAAGGGCAACACATCCTTTGAAGTTGCACCCAAGAATTGCAAGTCGTCATCAAGTATCATCGCGCACAACTCTTCGACCCCAGCCCCTCGGGGAGACTTGGTGACGATACGACACATCTCCTTGACCGCATCTAGCGCGTTGTCAACGGCCACCGACACTCCACATAGACGCATCATCGGTTGATCATTTTCAGCATCTCCGACGCAAACTGCATTCAGCGGCGAAATCTGTAGGGCGTCCAGCGCGAATCCCAAACCAAAGGCTTTGTTGCAACCACTCGGCAGCAACATGACCGCATCCTTGTTGAAGATAATCTGCGTGTCGATCGCCAACTCGCTGATTACATCCAACGCGATTGTTTCGTGAGGACGCCAAGTGGCAACAATGACGCGGCCACATTCAATGCGCTCCACGCCACGTTCGCGCATTTTCTGCAACAACTCTGACGGAGGTGCAGCGACAAGTAACGTTTCCTTTCCGTCGCTCGGCGTGAACATAACCGCGCCGTTCTCAACGATAACTTGATCAAACAAATCGATGTTGGGCATCAACTCCAGCAGCGGCTCAAGTCGACGACCAGTTACCAACACCAACTTACGTCCCGAGTCCTTAATCTTCTGCAAAGCATCGAGAGTTGACTGCGGCACAACTCCCTGTTCGGCGATGGTTCCATCGAAATCCGCTGCTAACACGTGGTATTGCATATACTTTTAAACTCATCGAGATAGTTTCCTCATCACGCGTAACAACGGCGTTGCACGCCTAGTCAACGAGTAAGCAGATGCAGTGCCATTCGACGACAGACTGTTTGGAAAGGAGTCCGCCCGCGCGGCGCCCTGTCACGTCCTTGGGCCGATTGTCTACGACGTTTTAACTGTCAACAACTATTTGCTGGAAACACGCGCGGCGGTCGCCGTTATCCATATACAGATCGCGGTGTCGTCCGCCACAAGCCTGACTTGCGTGCACTCTTATCAAGCACGTTGTTCAATCAGCGAACAAGCCTCTTCAATCTTGCGGCTCGGCGACATCTTCACGGTATCTGCTGAAAGCGTCAGCAACTTGAATTCGTTCAGCCTCGTCAAGCTGATCGGCGATGGCGTGCATCAACTCCGCTTCCCCCCCTTTGCGCGTACCATTCGAATATAGATCCAACTGAGTCTGGATGTATACGGAACTCTGCCCAATCAAACTCGGGTAACTCGCGACATTATGACTTCGTCCATGGCACTCAATACAAGCAGGTATTTTTCGATCCGCACTGCCATGCTGTATAAGTTTCATACCGGCCTCGGCTGTATTATTCGCCCCTGCGGCTAGCGCATTCCCCGTTGCGATCGTCTCGTCCTCAACCTTGGCCGCTTGTCCAACTTGAATACTTTCACCAGCGGGATCCTTCGGCTGCTCCGTTTGGTCGGCGCCAAAAAACTTCGCAATGTCGCTTATCTGATCAGCGTTTAATCGCGATACAATCGGTTGCATAATTCCGGAAGGACGTTCACCCTCGCCAATCGCATGTAACGTGGCGGTTATGTACTCACTACTTAACTGCTGCAACTGCGGGACGCGCGGGCCCGCTACCGACTGACCATCGCGTCCATGACAATCGAGGCACGATTTCAACCAACTTCGTTGGCTCGAATCGCCAACTTCGCCAAAAGTCGATGTGGTAGTCGAGTGAAGTAACTGCGAGTACTGATGTGCATCCATCGTGCCCATCGCTTGCAAGAAAGACACTACAGGCCAGATCTCGTCATCGCGGACTTGAGTCGGCCAAGCGGGCATGCCTGTAAACATAATTCCGTGCTTCGCTATGTAAAACAGCTCTCTGTCTTTCCATTTGGCGCTCGAGTCCATCAACGAAGGGGGATGGGGAGTCATAGCACTCGGCACAATAGGATGTAATTCGAGGGGACTTCCGTGGCACCACGCACAATTGGAAGCGTAGGTTGCGGCTCCTAATCGGATCATTTCAGGTTCGTCCAGCGGCGGAACTCGAATTCCGAGGCTGTGCGTTTGGATGGAACGCTTGCTGGCAAACTGCAACGTCGCATCTGTTATGGCCCAATGTCCGCTGCTGGCTTTAATAGGAAAAATCCCTGAAACGACGACCACCGCAACTAACACGCCAACTACTAGAATGAGGACGGCTAAGTCAATTAGACGCTGTTTCAAAGTTCGAGTTACGTTCACGAGCCTGCTTTACTTTGGTGTAACGATTTGATCTTGCGTCAAGTAACGGCTCCGCAACCGTAACGGGGTCGAACGTGGCACTTCGGTCGCGGGCGTCACCATCAAGTCGCGCATCAACCACAGTCCGCCAGCTAGAAATGCGATTCCGCCAACCACCAACATGATCGCACCACCTAAGTTCTGATCGACTAAGGGATCGATTTCGCAAACACTGCGATGATGAGCGAATAGAACTCGGGGTGAGAGAGCAAGCAGCGCGCCAAGTAAAGTCATATGAATGCTTGTCAGTAACAATCCGATGACGCCGGCCCCGCTTCGAGCGACGCTGCGCGGGAGAGGGCCCCCAAATGCGGATGACCATACCCAAAGGCCAGCCGCCAAGAACATCGCTTGCTCGCAAGCAAAACCTAACACGTCGAATCTTGCCCAATGATGCAAACGTGGTGTATGCCAAGCCCACACGATTAGCAATTCTCCGGCGGAGGCTATTACCGGTGAAAAGATTAGCGGCCACGCGCATGCTGGATCGTATCGCCGGCCGCTCATTCCAATCGCAATCAACGGCGCAGCGACGGCAACCACCGCCATGTGCAGTGTCATGTGTGCGGCAAACGAGGTCATCGCCCAAGCTGGCAACGGCCCCAACCAGGCTGCCCCCAAGGTGATCCAGCCTAAATTCCAGACCGAAACAGCGATTATCGGCGAGCACTCCCGCAGTTGCACAGTTTTCCATCTCAAATCGCGAGCTACCATCGATCGCGGTCCTAATCACAAGTTGGAATGAATAGTGCGACGAGCGCCGTAAAGGTCACTGCGACAAAACTGAGCAGCGCTAGCAGAAATCCCGCGAATCCAAGAAAGCGAAAGCGATCTTCCGAACTATCCGCATCGTGAGGGAGTTGACTGTCCTGATAACGATGCCGCCGATAACTGAACCAAGCGATCGCAGCAATCAGCGGCAGCGCGATCATGGTCGCCACAAGAATGGTGAGCCGCACCGAGCTTGCGTCTCCGCTGACACCTGCATACTTGGCGCAAAAGATTGCATTGGTCAGATAGCTGACAAGAAAATGCACGACCCACACCAATGGCGCTGACGTCATCGCGATCAACTCATACTGCTGCTCACCAACATCCAATTCGGAATCGCGGCTGGCAAGTTGGCTCCCGCTGACGGTCACAACAGGGCCTTCGTCCAGCGGATCGGAGTTGGCATTTGTATTGATAGTCGAATTCATGCTGCGTCCGATCTTTATTCATTCATGCCAGGGAACCCAGCCACGACCATCACGGCAACAAGCACCGTGAGAATGACGAAATGCCAATACAGCGTCACATTTGCGATATCTGCGTCGTACTTGTCCGTCATGCGACCAGCGATCCTGCGCGCAAAGCAATAGCTAAGCATCAGGGTGCCCAATAGAATGTGTGCCACTGTCCAGCCGATCAACACCCAGACAATGGCTTCGTAGGCATGATGAGTAGGATCCATGTTTGCCACAACTGGCGCATAGCTGAGCAACCCTGCTGCGCCGAGACTTGCTGCCACGGCGACAATCATGCCAAAGTAAAAACCGCTTGCATAATTGCGGCGGTTCCAACGACGCGATGCAACGGTCATAGCCCAGGCAACCAGCGCGCAGACTAGGGCTGCTACTGGATGCCAATCGAGAGTCGAACTCCCTGGCGGTGGAAATTGCTCATGGATTGTCCAGTAGTAAAAGTAACCAAACACCAACGAAGCAAAGGCAGTCGCATCACCCAGCATGGTGATAAACATGGCCCACCAACCGACTGAACTCGGGCCGGAAACGTAGGTCGGCAACGTGCACCCGAGCCCCACATCCTTGAAGTCTTTTTCGGGAATGATCGCTGTGCCTGTCCACAACCACCACCAGATCACAGCAACTGCCAGTGCGCTGCTGATTGCCGCTGGAATCCACAGATGATAAGTACCGATGATAAAAACGCCGCCGGTAAACACGGCTGCAAGCAGCGGCAGAAACGTTGGCCCACCCACTCTGAGACATTGCATTGGCCTTGCATCGACCACAGAAGTTACCAACGTTTCTCGCAGGCCTTCTTCAGCATCCGGTAAGTAAAAGCGACCTTCGTCAACATCCCGCACAAAGTTGGGCTGGTCCCAAATCGGATAGCGGCTATCGATCTCCGGGATGCTCCGAACTCCCCATGGTTGCGCTGGAGGCGAGTTGGCCAGCCACTCTAACGTGCCGGCTCCCCAGGCATTGCGCGGTGCATAGCGTTCTTTACCCTTGGGACGAATTAGATCCCACACTAAAACTAGGAACCCCACACCCAAAACGAATGCACCGACCGTTGAAATCATATTGAGCGTATCAAAACCCAATCCCGCCTGATAAATATAAACTCTGCGCGGCATGCCAATTAAGCCGGTGATATGCATCGGAAAAAAACTGACATTGAAGCCGATGAACATCAACCAAAATGCCCACCGTCCTAGTCGCTCGCTCAACGTGTATCCGACGACTAAAGGGTAGTAGTAGTAAATGCCGGCTGTGATCGGAAAGATCGTTCCGCCGATCAAAACGTAGTGTAAATGGCCCACAATGAAGTAAGTATCATGTGCCTGAAAATCGAAAGGCGCAATCGCGATCATCACGCCCGTCAAACCACCGATGACAAACGTGGCCAGTCCTGCCAAGACAAAGTTCATGCATATTGATTTCTGAACTCGACCGACCATCAGCGTGGCGATAAAGCAAAAAATCTGGATGCCAGTGGGAATAGCTACCGCTTCCGATGCTGCTGAAAAAATGCCCAGTGAGATCCCAGGCAAACCTGTGGTGAACATGTGATGCACCCACAATCCGAAACTGAGGAAGCCAGTTCCGACTGCGGCTAACACAATCCAGCCATAACCAACCATCGGCGTTCGGGCGAACGTCGGCACCATCATGGCAACGAGAGCGATCGATGGTAAGAAAACGATATAGACTTCGGGGTGACCAAAAATCCAAAAAAGATGCTGCCACAGCAACGGATCGCCACCGCGACTGACATCGAAGAATGGCCAGTCAAAGGCGCGCTCCATCTCCAGCAACACATCTCCGGCGATCAAAGGGGGGAAGGCGAACAGGATCATGATGCCGACAACTAAGATGTACCAACTGTACAGCGGAATCAAGTTCAAGCGCATTCCAGGCGGCCGACACTTCAACACCCCAACGATTAGCTCGACCGCCGCCGCAATCGATGCGATCTCAATGAACGAAAGCCCCAGCAACCAGACGTCGACTCCTATACCGGTTTGGTATTCCGTCGTCATCGGCGGATACATGAACCAGCCACCTTTAGGTGCTGCGTTGAAGAACAATGAACCGCAAACGAAAACGCCTCCAATCAAAAAGCACCAGTAGCCGTAAGCGGATAGTCGTGGAAACGGCAAGTCGCGCGCACCCATCATCGCTGGCAATAACAGAATTGATATCGACTCAAGAATTGGAACGGCAAACAAAAACATCATCACCGTGCCATGCATGGTAAAGATCTGGTTGTATTGGTCTGCATTGAGGAACGTGTTGTTCGGCGCGGCGAGCTGAATTCGCATGATGAGAGCGAGCACACCGCCAAACAAAAAGAAAGCAAATGACGTGGTCGTGTACCACCAGCCTACGACGCTGTTGTTCACGTCCGAAAAATAACGCCAGCCGCGAGGGCTCTTCCACGTGGCTTCAAGCCGGGCAAGTTGAGCGGCTTGAGTCTCACTGGATGGGGCGTCTGCTAAGGGCTCTACATCATGAGGGGGGTCTTCACGTGGTGGTTCTTCAGTCACTTCAGCCCCTCCAAAAACTCTGCGAGCAAGAGCAAATCTTCCTCCGCGAGTGAGCCAAATTCAGGCATTTCGACTCCGGGCTTAACTGATTTGGTTTCCTTCAACCACTGATACAGATGTGTTCTGTCATTTGGCAACCAACCTGCCGCCAAAGTGGCTCGACTACCTACGTGAGTGAGGTCAGGAGCTAACGTACCGTGCGCAGCGGTACCGCGAATCGTATGGCACGCATTGCAACCGTGCGCCAGAAATAGATTCAGGCCAGCCGCTTGACGTGACTCAGTAACCGTAGCGGGTTGCCGCTGCCGCTCGAACCAAAGATCGAATTCCGCGCGCTCAACAACTTTCACAACAAATGCCATCTGCGCATGGGATTCGCCGCAGTACTCAGCGCAAACTCCGCGATACGTACCCACCTCAAGTGGTCGCAACTTCAATCGAGTTTCTCTGCCGGGAACCATATCCATTTTTCCCCCCAGCGACGGAATCCAGAATGAATGTACGACGTCTTCGCTCGTCAGCTTAAACTCGACCGCTTCATTTACGGGCAAGACAATCTCATTAGCCGCTTCGAAAGCATTGCTTCGAGTCGCCGCCCTCTCACTAGCTGGATAATTGTTCAAGTTGGTTTTATCAATTTCGCCCTTCGCCACAGTCGACGGCGTCATGTATTGGACGCGCCACCACCATCGCACCCCTGACACATGAACAGTCACACTCCCCGACGGTGCTGGCCGCTGCAAATCTGGCATCATCGACAATCCGTAGGCTAACAATCCCGTCAACACTACGGTGGGAAAGACGGCACCACCCCCAATGATCACTCTCCGCATGGAGTTCGGATCATAATCTCGCTTGGTGGTAACTGCGTACACCGTCAATCCGATGACGATCAACCAAATCACCACAGCGCCCCCCAGCATCCAATAAAACAATCTCGAGATCTGCTGAGCCTCCAAGCCGGCTCCTCGAAGTGAGCTTTGTGAGCCCGTACAGCCTGCAACGCAAGCCAGCAGCACGCATGCCAGCACAGAGGAATAAGCGATCTGTTCAAAGCCGAGCCGCTTCACGTTTCATTACCATCTGAAGATTGCAGTTGCATTTAATCCGTTCGCATGTCCACCACTCTGACTGCTGGTCGCTCACACTCATGCGCCCGATCAGCTTGGTTGGTCGCAGAGCAATCCCCGCGCCGGAGCGTTTACCTGTCCTCTTTTGAAGTGAACGCGAGCTACGCCTTTGTTGATAAGTCCCAGTTTGTGCTCATTCGCAAGCGTTGGCACACAAATCGCAAAGGTGGATCAGCAAGCAAACGTATCGATACACTTTTGAAAAGATTGACTGACAACGATGGCTAATAAAAAACTGAACGGGAAACGCATTGCGTTTCTAGCAACCAACGGTTTCGAACAAATTGAACTGACCGAACCTTGGGAACATATCAAAGCGGCTGGTGCGATCGTGGAACTCATCTCACCGGAGGCAGGTAGCATTCAAGGAATGCATCACGACCAATTTGGAGATAAGTTCCCAGTAGACAAAACAATTGACGAAGTGGATGCTGCGGATTACGACGGTTTGGTTTTGCCTGGTGGCGTACTGAATCCTGATACGCTCCGTATGAATGCAGACTGCGTACAATTCGTACGCGATTTCTTTAAAGCTGCAAAACCAGTTGCAGCCATCTGCCACGGACCTTGGATGCTCATAGAAGCCAATGTTGTGCACGATCGGGTCGTAACTTCATGGCCAAGTCTGAAAACTGATCTCATCAATGCGGGCGCTAACTGGGTCGATAAACCCGTTGTTTGCGACCAAGGACTTGTCACTAGTCGTAATCCCGATGACTTGCCTGCATTTTGTGATAAAGCTATTGAAGAGTTTGCAGAAGGCACACACGTCGGCCAAACGGTTTAGCGAAACGAACGCGGTCTTCGTCGCAACACACAACTCGGATCGAGGACGTGATGATTGTTGTTGACTGGCAGAGTAGTAAAGTAGATTGAGTTGATTATGCCGAGGCCGATGTCGAACACGATTAGCAACTCGAACCCGGATATTGACTTACCGAGTGAATTACTCAATTCAGCTCCCGCGAGGTCGCGATTCGATCACTTGTGTTCCAGACTATCGTCATGCCGCCTCCGATCCGTTGCATTGACCAAGACGCTTACCGCCGAAGATCAAGTCGTACAAGCAAGTGCTGAAGCGAGCCCCATTAAATGGCATCTAGCTCATACGACTTGGTTCTTTGAAGCATTTATCTTGAAGCCATTCCTGCCGGCTTACTCAGTGTTCTCAGAGCATTTTGACTTCTGCTTTAACTCTTATTACGAATCGCTCGGCGAACGTTTAGCGAGGGAGAGACGCGGTTTGCTCACGCGTCCTACGCTTGAAGAGGTTCATCAATATAGGGTTCATGTGGACGCTGCATTGATGCGTCTCAACGATGGACTGTGGGAAAGTGATTGTCGATTGCAGGCTCTGATCGAAATTGGAATCGCGCATGAAGAACAACATCAGGAGCTGATGTTGACTGATATTCTGGCACTCTTCGCTCTGCAACCGCTGCTTCCAGCCTACGCTGTTGGTGTGGATGAGTCGCGTGCAGAAAGTAGCTCGACCAGCTCATTGCGGGCTGGTCCAGAGTGTCGGGAGACATCTTCCGAGATGCTTGATTTTGCGGAAGGTATTGTGAAAACGGGGCATACGGATACTCATTCGTTTGCGTTTGATAATGAGTCGCCAGAACACACTACGCTGTTGCATCCATTCAGGATTGCCTCCGAATTGGTGACTAATGCCCAGTGGCTTGAGTTCGTCAATGACGATGGGTATCGCCAAGCGAGCTTGTGGTTAAGCGAGGGATGGCAGTGGGCTCAGTCGAATCGAATTTGCGCACCGGGGTACTGGAGTTGGACAGAGGAAGGTTGGCACCAGATGACCTTGCTCGGCAGCCTACCGGTTCGTGGGGATGCGCCGGTGTGTCATGTTTCGTTCTATGAAGCAGATGCGTTTGCAAAATGGTCGGCGAAACGATTACCGACAGAGTTCGAATGGGAACACGCTGTGAAGCAATCTGGCGTGGAAGTCCAACCACGAGCACATTTAGCACAAAATTTGATACCTACGGCAGTCGAAGCCGCGCAGGGTGGCAAACTAAATCAAGCCTTTGGCGAAGTGTGGCAATGGACATCAAGCGCTTATCTACCCTATCCCGGCTATCGCGCACCCTCAACCGCGCTCGGTGAATACAACGGCAAATTCATGTGTTCCCAAATGGTCCTGCGCGGAAGTTCATTCGCTACCGCTGCGGGCCACTCGCGAAGCACTTATCGAAATTTCTTTTACCCCCATCAGCGCTGGCAATTTACTGGGCTACGCTTAGCGGAGGATGCGTCATGATTCAGTTTTCGGGCGATAAATACAACTCAATTGAAGATGTTCAAGATCAAGAATTCAATGCTGACTTTGCGCACGCGCTGATGCTTGGACTGGCGGGCGACGCCAAGGCCATTCCTTGTCGATTTTTGTATGACAAACGTGGCAGCGAGTTGTTTGAGCAGATCACCAACTTGCGAGAGTATTATCCAACTCGAACCGAGATGAGTATTCTTCGTGGACTCGCTAGCGAAGTTGCACATGCTGCCAACGCCGACGTTGCGTTGGTGGAATTCGGTTCTGGTTCGAGCACCAAAACGGAATTGTTGCTGGATTCCTTGGGCAGGCAAGCCAAAATATATGTGGCTGTCGAGATTAGCCAAGCAGCGCTGAGTGCAGCCCTGGAACGAATTCAAGAACGATTTCCGGCGCTGAGCACTGTGGGAATTTGTGACGACTTTACTCGCGGTATCTCTCTCCCAGCCAACCTCAAGCACCATGAACTCATCGGCTTTTTTCCCGGTTCAACCATCGGTAATTTGGAGAGATCCGAGAGTATCCAGTTGCTGATCGCCATGCGTCAAACACTTGGGGATCGAGCTACTTTGATTGTCGGAACCGACCTGGTGAAGTCGCTGGATATGCTGATTCCCGCTTACGATGATGCCCACGGTATCACTGCTGAATTCACTCGCAATATTTTGCTGCATGCTAACTACGCAGTGGGCACTGACTTTTGCGTGGACGCGTTTAAACACAACGTCCTTTGGAACGAACGCAAACAGCGCATTGAAATCTATCTCGTGAGCCTTCGCGAACAGTCGGTCAACTTACTGGGCCGCACAATTGAGCTTCATCGTCACGAACGCATCCACATTGAGAACTCGCATAAGTACACCATCGACGGCTTTCGCGCGTTAGCAAAACATGCTGGATGGAAAACGAAGCATACTTGGACAGACGACCAGGAGTGGTTTGCAGTCCACCAATTGGTCGCGATGTAAGCATCCTCGTCAACTTTTGGGTTGAGGGCAAGCTGCTCGGCCATTCTTCGCTCGCAGGCGACATTCAATGCTCGCCTTTTCTCAGTCTCCCGCTGGTTCTGCCTTTTAAAGGCTGAGTTGATTACCTAGCAGGAACCCCATGTGCCCAGTGCCTCCGCGCAACCTGACAAACCACCCTTTTGGATACATTTGACGAGAGCAAGCCCTAGCTTCTTGTGCTTTGGTAAGGATGTCCATTGACTCGTCGTATAGAATTTCGCATAATAACCTTGCATCCGGATGGACGGATAAATGAAAATGAAGGCTGTCAGCCTAGGGTTCTTCAGGAAATAAATTTCGATGGTGGTAGCGGCTTCTCTTGATTGGTTGCAGACGTTAGCAGACGCTACCCGCGTCCGGCTATTACGTTTGCTTGAGCAAGAAGAGATGTCGGTATCCGAGTTATGCGCGGTCGTTCAACTGCCACAGAGCACGGTGAGTCGCCATTTGAAAGTACTGATCGCTGACGAATGGCTCGCAAGTCGGCGCGACGGAACAAACCACCTGTACCGAATCGACCGCAGTTTGTGGAACGAGAATCGAATCAATTTATGGCAGTGGGTCCGCCAACAAGCTGACTCGCCAACGGCGGACTTGGACCAGCAGCGATTGGCGAGTGTGCTGGCAGAGCGATCGCGAAGTGAAGCATTTTTTTCCTCGGCTGCTGAGCAGTGGGATAAAATGCGAGTTGAGTTATTCGGCAAGCAGCTCGATGCGGTCGCATTGGCGGCGTGCATGCCCAGCGACTCGGTAGTGGGCGAGCTTGGGTGTGGCTCCGCACCGCTGTGTCAATTGGTTGCCCCGTTTGTAAAGACGGCGTATGCAATTGATAACTCCGCCGCGATGCTTTCAGCAGCTCGAGCCACTCTGACTCAGCACAACAACGTGCACCTGAGATTCGGTGCGCTCACGGACTTGCCACTCGACGACAGTATGCTCGACGCCGCCTGGTTAGTCCTAGTGCTCGCTTACTTGCCGGATCCCATTGCAGTCTTGCGTGAGGCGGGTCGCGTGCTTAAGCCCAACCGCTCTCTTGCGATCGTGGATCTGATGCCCCATGAGCGAACTGCTTACAAACTTGAAATGGGGCATTTGCGTATGGGGGTATCGTCAGGTGAATTGGACGAATGGTTGGATAAAGCTGGATTGAAGTTGACGCGATACTTTCAGTTAGTGCCCGATGCACAAGCAAAAGGGCCTGCCTTGTTTTCCGCGGTGGCAACGCGACGAGACGCGGGTGAGTTGAGAGTCGAAAATTTATAGCTAAGTTCAAGACCGAAACTTGAAGTGAGAAATGTGTCCGAGCGAATGTGGTTACTCGTCCGTGTGCGGTAACTGAAATGACTAATGTTGGTTTGTGAAATTAACTGGTTCGAGATTGATTTTTAGGAGATTGCTGAATGAGTACTGTTACCCCTTCAAAACCTGCTGCTGCCAAGCCTGCTGTTGGTGGCGCCCGCGTTCCGTTCAAGGTTCGCGCGTTCGATTTGGCTGCTGCTGGCAAGCGCGAAGAAGCTCTTGAGCTGATTGCGCTCGGCCGCAAAGAAATCGAATTGGCTGAAGATGAAATGCCAGGCTTGATGATCCTGCGTCAGCGTTACGGCGCGAAAGCACCGCTGAAGGGTGTCAAGATCATGGGTTCGCTGCACATGACTGTGCAAACAGCCGTTCTGATCGAGACGCTGGTTGACCTGGGCGCCGATGTTCGCTGGGTGAGCTGCAACAATTTCTCGACTCAAGATAGCGCTGCTGCCGCAGTTGTTGCTGGTCGCGACGGATCACTAGACAACCCAACCGGCACGCCTGTGTTCGCTTGGAAGGGCGAAACGCTTCCTGAGTATTGGTGGTGCACTGCTGAAGCACTTGTGTGGCCAGATGGAAGTGGTCCAGACATGATCGTTGACGACGGTGGCTATGCTACGATGCTGATTCACAAGGGTGTCGAGTATGAAGCGGCTGGCAAAGTGCCAGCGTTCAATGCCGAGACCGAACCTGAAGAATGGGGTGTGATCCTTGAGTTGCTTCGCGACGAAGTGGCTAAGTACCCTGGTAAGTACACGAAGATGGCCAAGGCGATTCGCGGTGTAAGCGAAGAGACCACGACCGGTGTTGAACGGCTGTACGAAATGGAACGTAGCAAAAAGTTGCTGTTCCCAGCGATCAATGTCAATGACTCGGTCACGAAGAGCAAGTTTGACAACGTGTACGGTTGCCGTCACTCATTGATCGACGGACTGAATCGTGCCAGCGATGTGATGATCGGTGGTAAGGTTGCTGTCGTCTGCGGTTACGGTCAAGTCGGTAAGGGAAGCTGCCAGTCGTTGCGTGGCCAAGGTTGCCGCGTGATCGTTAGCGAAATCGACCCGATTTGTGCACTGCAAGCGGTGATGGAAGGCTACGAAGTCAAACCGATCGAAGACGTCATCGCCATTGCAGACATCTTCGTTACCACCACCGGTAATAAGGATATCATCACTGCTGAGCACATGAAGTTGATGAAAGACAAGGCCATCATCGGTAACATTGGTCACTTCGATAACGAAATCGACATGGCTGGATTGCACAAGATGGAAAAGTCTGGTGAAGTTGAGCGTATTAAGATCAAGCCACAATACGACCAATTCCGCTTCAAGGCGACTGGCAAGAGCATTCTCGTTCTGGCCGAAGGCCGTCTGCTGAACCTCGGTTGCGCGACCGGTCACCCATCGTTCGTGATGAGCACCAGCTTCACCAACCAAGTTCTCGCTCAGTTGGAACTCTGGGCCGAGCGTGACACTGGCGCTTACCAGAATCGGGTTTACGTTTTGCCCAAGAAGCTCGACGAAGAAGTCGCTCGCTTGCACTTGGAAAAGCTCGGCGTAAAACTGACCAAGCTAACTCAGGCTCAAGCCGACTACCTTGGCGTTCCGGTCGAAGGCCCATACAAGCCTGACCTGTACCGCTACTAAGCTTTGCACGAGAGGCCTCGTCGAATAGGCTTTTGAAATTGACTCTGCACATGCCGCTGTTTGTTTACAATCAGCGGCATGTTGCGTTTTGTTCCGTCTCCACATACAGCCGCACTCAACGATATACTAAGGGCGTCACGAACTCGTAGCGACGAATCAGTTTCTGGGCTTGATTGCTTTGTCGTCGGGGAGACCCGTTCGAACATCGATAGGCTGACCAGTCACTTCCGCGTTTTATTGTTATTCGTCGGAGCGTCGCGTGACCGTGGCAACATGCAAGTGACAAACGCTCAATCACCAGTATTTCCCTTTTGAATGCGATTATGCAGGGTTCTGTACCTACGACGGATGTACCGCTTTCTGTTCGAGATTTGACGGTTGCATATCAGCGCAAACCGGTTCTTTGGAACGTCACGCTCGATATTCCCAACGGCAGTCTTGTCGGCTTAGTGGGACCAAACGGAGCAGGCAAGAGCACGCTGCTCAAAGCGATCATTGGTATGGTGCCAAAGATTTCGGGAGCCATTCGGATCTTCGGAAAAACTTATACGGAAAGCCGTGCTAGTGTGGCTTATGTTCCTCAGCGTGAGACAGTGGACTGGGACTTCCCGGCCACGGCGCTCGATGTAGTTTTGATGGGAACATACGGCCGACTGGGATGGTTCCGTCGCGCTGGAAAATTGGAACGCGATGCGGCTCGTGAAGCACTCGCGAAAATGGAAATTGAGCATCTTGCTGGCCGTCAGATCAGCCAGTTGTCGGGTGGTCAGCAACAGCGAACCTTTCTTGCGCGAGCGCTCGTTCAGCAAGCGAAACTTTTTTTGATGGACGAACCGTTCGCAGCGGTCGATGCGGCTACCGAGCGAGCGATTGTGACGCTAATGAAAGACTTGCAAACATCGGGGAACACCATCGTTGTGGTGCATCACGATCTTCATACGGTGCCCGAGTACTTCGATCATCTCGTCTTGCTGAACACGCGGCTGGTCGGTGCTGGTCCAACGCGAACTGTATTCACTGAAAGTAACTTGCAGAAAACTTACGGTGGTAAACTCACCTTGCTGGAGGAAATCGGTGAAGCGATGAAACGACGGGATCAGAGGACAAAGCTATGACGGAGTGGCTGGACGTGGGCGCTTCGAACTGGTGCCTCTTGTTGGAAAGCCACCTGTGGCGGACGTTTACTCTGCGAGACTACAACACGCGTGTGGTGTTAGCAGGCACGACGATGCTAGGGATTGCTTCCGGAGTGCTCGGCGTTTATTTGCTGTTGCGCAAGCGAGCCTTGCTGGGCGATGCGATAAGTCACGCAACTCTGCCTGGCGTGGCACTCGCCTATTTGTGGACAGCTTTGATTGGGCAAGAAAAATCGCTCAGCGTGCTTTTGATAGGTGCTGCGATTAGCGGTTCCCTGGGTGGGGTCAGCGTGTTGCTGCTGCGGCACTTTGCAAGAATCCGCGAAGATGCCGCTCTAGGCATCGTGTTGAGCGTGTTCTTCGGTGCAGGCGTGGCGTTGGTCAGTGTTTTGCAACAATTCCCCCGCGGAAAAATCTCAGGCCTGGAGAGCTTCATTTATGGCAAAGTGGTGGCAATCACCGGCAGTGACGTACTCCTCGCCGGCATTGTTCTCTTAGTAGTGCTTGCCGTTGTGGCAGCGCTTGGTAAAGAATTGACCATCCTATGTTTCGACCTTGAACTGGCACGCAGTCAGGGTTGGCCTATCGGTCTGCTTGATTGCTTATTGATTTCTATGGTAGTGGCTGTGACTATCGTGGGATTGAAGGCCATTGGATTGATCATGGTGATCGCTCTGCTGGTCATACCAGCCGCCAGCGCGCGTTTCTGGACCCACGATTTGACTCGCATGTTAGTTGTAAGCGGTACAGCGGGAGGAGTTAGTTGTGCGGTGGGTGCCCTGGCGAGTGCCGCGTTCGCAGATTTTCCGAGCGGTGCGACCATCGTTTTATGCGGTTGCGGTTTCTTTTTAATCAGTTTCGTGGTCGGTACCGAGCGTGGAGTGCTTTGGAGTTACTTGCATCAAAAAAGTCTGCGACGGCAGCAAGAGTATCAACACATGCTACGAATCTGTTACGAACAGCTCGAGATCCGACAAGCCTTACCGGTGGCGGGCAAGCCGCTGACGAGTCATACAGTCTCAGTAACAGAAGTCGCCGAGCAACGTAGATGGCCGCGCCGATTTGCACTGCGTGTGGCAAAAGAGATGGACGATCGAGGCTTACTGGTGCTGCGTCGCTCCGACGAAATCCACTTGACTGCGCGCGGGCTTGTGCAAGCCGAGGAAGCGGTGCGCGATCACCGCCTGTTGGAGATGTACATGGTCGAGCAAGCGGCAGCCGATGCGGGCCAAGCGGATCGCGAAGCGGATTACTTGGAACACGGTTTATTGCCCGAGCACCTTGCAGAACTCGGTGAAAGCGTCGCTCGCGGGGCGCCTCCACCGGTTCCACCAAGTCCTCATCCGTTAAAGTCAGACAAGTCCGACAATTAGGTGCTTGTTCAAGGGTGACTGGTTCTTATTACAGAGTTGCTTCGAACTTTCGACCACCCTTTAACTCAGTCGGGTTGGCTGCTGCTTTTTTCGTAGCCAACAAGTTTTTCTGAAGCTGCCCGGCAGTAACCTGCCAAACTCAGCGCCGCTCGCAGTTCCGCGGAAGTGAAGTACTTCTCATTTCCCGCTATGTGGGATTCGCGTCGATTCTTTTGAGCTAGCGATTCCCAGGATTCGCCGTTCGCAAAGTGCCAAGCAGTCGCTTGAGCCACATTCTGTTTCACACTGCCGTCAGCCAGGAGTTTGCACAGTTCAGCAACTTCTGGAGCAGCGTTTAATTGTT
>JANPLP010000731.1:0-4456 GCA_031426595.1 Planctomycetia bacterium
GAAATACGGCCCTAACGGGGAACGTGTTATTCAAACGATTCGTCGCGTGAGCAAGCCCGGTCGACGGGTGTTTAGCAAGAGCCGCGATCTGCGTCCTGTGCTGAACGGCTTGGGTATTTCGATCATTAGCACCAGCTCTGGGGTGGTGAGTGATCGAGAGGCTCGGCAAAAGAATATTGGTGGTGAGGTTTTGTGCGAGGTCTGTTAGCCTTGCGTTTTGATCCATACATGTTAGCGGTTGGCTAAGTCATGTCACGAATTGGTAAAAAAGCTGTTCCTGTTATTGCTGGCGTAAAAGTAAGCGTTGACGATCGGCTCGTTTCAATCGAAGGTCCTAAGGGTAAGCTTGAATTCAAGCATCGTCCTGAGGTTTCGGTAGCGGTTGGCGATGGCGGTACATCCGTCTCGGTCACTCGCCGCGACGACGAGCGTACGTCACGTGAGCTTCACGGCCTGACTCGAGCAGTGATCAATAATATGATCTTGGGTGTCAAGGATGGCTACGAGAAGCGACTTGAGGTAATCGGAGTCGGTTACATCTGCTCGGTTCAGGGAAAGGTTCTTCAATTGCGAGTGGGTTTCGCTAACGAATTGAAGAAAGAGATCCCGGCTGGTGTGGAGGTGACTTGCCCTGACCAGACGCACATCGTGGTCAAAGGTTGCGACAAACAGAAGGTGGGCCAGTTTGCCGCTGAAGTTCGTTCGCTCCGCAAACCTGAGCCTTACAAGGGCAAGGGGATTCGTTATCAGGGTGAAGTCGTCAAGATCAAACCTGGCAAGTCGGCGACCTAGTCGAGTTGATGTTTCACTGTACTAATTTGGTAATGGAAATAGTGGCGGGTGCCCTATGAAGCTCAAGAAGATCATCAATACTCAGCGTCAACGTCGGAAGTACCGCGTTCGCAAAACCGTCCGCGGTACCGCCGCACGACCTCGATTGAGCGTGTCTCGGTCGCTGAAGCACTTCGGTTGTCAAGCGATTGATGACGAGAGCGGGCGAACTCTGTTCTCAGCGTCGAGCAAGGACAGCGGTTTTGACGGGCAGGGCGGAAATTGCGATGCAGCCGTAAAGGTTGGTAACGCGATTGCTGAGAAGGCGAAAGCGGCTGGGGTGTTGAAGGCGTGTCTAGACCGAGGTAGCAGCAAGTATCATGGTCGCGTGGCAGCCTTCGCGAACGCAGTTCGCGCTGGCGGCGTTGAATTTTAATCGGTTTTGGTTTGTGTTGGGTGTTGGTCCGACGCTATTTGGAGTCTGTTGTGGCAAACGTAGTTGAACAATCTCAAGGCGATGGCGGCATCGAGCGCGTTCTGAAGATCAAGCGATGTGCTGCTGTTGTGAAAGGCGGACGCCGCTTTAGTTTTGCCGCTTTGGTTGTAGTCGGTGACGGCAAGGGTCGTGCTGGCTACGGTTATGGCAAGGCGAACGAAGTGCCGCCGAGCGTAACGAAAGCTCAAAAGCAGGCCAACCACAGCAACATTACGGTTCCGATTGTAAATGGCACGATTCCGCATGCCGTCATCGGTCGTTTTGGTGCGGCAAAAGTCATTCTTTTGCCCGCTAGTCCAGGTACCGGCATTATCGCTGGTCCTGCGGTGCGGTCGGTATGTGAAGCGGTTGGTTTGAAGGATATTTTGTCGAAGAGTTTCCGTTCGAATAACCCGTCGGTACTCGTTAAAGCCACATTTGATGCATTGACACAGTTGCGAACTCGCGAAGATGTTGAGCGACTGCGTGGGGTAAAACTGTCATGAGACTTGATCAAGTAAACGATGGAATTGTAAAGAACCGCAAGCCACGTCGGCTCGGTCGCGGACCAGGTACTGGTCAAGGTAAAACTGCTGGTCGAGGTCATAACGGGCACAAATCGCGCAGCGGTTATTCCCGGCATCCCGCCTTCCAAGGTGGCGATTTGCCAATGATCCGCCGAATTCCGAAGCGAGGTTTCCATAATCGCCATGCAATGACGGTTGTGGCGGTCAACGTCGGTCGATTGAGCGATGAGTATGCGCCTGGCGAAGAGATTTCTCCAAAGTCATTGCAGGAGAAGGGGATCGTCAAAAAGGTTTTTGATGTGATCAAGATTCTCGGTGACGGTGAGGTCAGCAAGGCGTTGACGGTAACTGCGCATCGGTTCAGCGACTCGGCGAAAGAGAAGATTACAGCCGCTGGTGGAACAGTGACTGAACTCAAGGTGAAACGCACTCCGAAGGAGCGCGTCGCGGATTTGGCCAAGCAGGGTGCAAAGAGCTAATCGACGCCGGTCGGCAAGGTTGGGTTCCGTTGGAGCCAAGTTGCCAACTGGAGCGGGCGACGAAAGTTGGGAGCCTAACCTATGATTGAAAAACTCAGAGTTATCTTCACGATACCTGAATTGCGTCAAAAGATTGTTTTGACGCTCGCATTGCTGGCCGTTTATCGGGTCGGCTATCAGATTCGTCTTCCCATGGTGCGGGGCTCGGTTGGAGCGTCGGCTGGAAACGAGATGAATACGTTTCTTGAAAAGTTCAGCGTGTTTGCGGCGACTGACTTGCGGCAGATTACGATCTTCGGACTTGGCATCATGCCGTATATTTCGGCGTCGATTGTTTTCCAGTTGCTAGGGAGCGTCTGGAAACCGATTGAGCAGCTTCGCAAGGAAGGTCAAACGGGAATGAAGAAGATCAACGAGTACACTCGTTATCTGACTGTATTCCTGTGCATTATCCAAAGCTGGGTGTTTTTGAAGTATGTCATTATGGCGGATCCGAACGCGGTCGCGCCACAGTTCTACGCCTCTGGGACACAGACGTTGCATTTTGGATGGCAGCTCACTGCCGTGGCGATCATGACTTGCGGAACTGTGTTTTTGATGTGGCTGGGCGAGCAGATTGATGAGTATGGCATCGGCAACGGGATCAGTCTGTTGATCATGGCGAGCATTCTTGCTCAGATGCCTAAAGCCTTGTATGAGTTGCGTCAGAACATGACGACGGAGTTGAGTGGATCTTCGGGTGCGATCGGTCCTGATAAGTTAATTGTGCTTGCGGCGCTGTTCGTGGCCGTTGTCTTCGGTGTGGTGTTTATCACGTTGGGGCAAAGGCGAATTCAGACTCAAAGTGCAAAGCATGTTCGCGGTCGGCGCGTGTATGGCGGGACCAAGCAGTACTTGCCTCTGCGGCTCAACCAGGCGGGTGTGATGCCGATCATTTTCGCCAGCAGTTTATTGATGTTGCCGGGCTTGCTGTTCGGTGTGATTGCAACTTGGTTCCAGAACAAGACAGCGATCGAGTTTTTTACCGCCTTGGGGAATGCGTTTACTAATGGCCAGTCGCTTACCTACATCGTTTTGTACGTGCTACTAATTTTCTTCTTCTGTTATTTTTGGACCTCGATTACCTTCAATCCGAAGGAGATGTCCGAGAACTTGAAGGATCACGGAACGTTTATTCCTGGGTACAGACCTGGGAAGCGAACTGCTGATTACTTGGAGAAAGTCATGGTACGCATTACGTACGTCGGTGCGGCATTTCTCTCGATGGTCGCGATTGTGCCCATTGTTGTGAACTTGCAGCTCGGCGTACCGTTCTCAGTCGCATCTTTCTACGGTGGAACCGGATTGTTGATCGCGGTGAGTGTTGCGTTTGATTTGATTCAGAAGATTGACAATCACTTGCTGATGAGGAACTACCGAGGTTTGCTTGAATCGTAGGCTTGCTGCAGGTTGGATAGGCGGAGCTGTTTTCAACATGTATAGGGCCGACCATGAGAGTAATCTTTATAGGTCCACCGGGGGCGGGTAAGGGAACGCAGTGCAAGCGATTGGTAGAGTGGTTGGGGGTGCCTCAGTTATCCACCGGAATGCTGCTGCGTGAGATAGTTGGTCTTGATACGGCAGACGCCAAGTGGATTGGCGAGCACTTGGCGGCGGGGAAGCTTGCCCCGGATCACCTGGTGATGAGTATTGTGGCGAAGCGGCTGGCGGAGCCAGATTGTGCGTCGGGGTGTCTATTCGATGGATTCCCGAGGACGTTAATTCAGGCGAGGTTGTTGGATGAGCATTTGGCTCGCAAGCAGCAGCGGATTGAATTGGTGCTCAGCCTGCAGGTTGTAGAAAGTGTATTAGTGGAGCGGTTGTTGAAGAGAGCAACTGTAGAGAATCGCAAGGATGACAATAGCGGCGCGATTGTCGAGCGGCTGAGGGTATTTCGAACTCAGACGGCACCGTTGCTAGATTACTACCAAGAACAAGGTTTGCTTGTCTCGGTGGATGGTGAGTTGTCGGAAGAGGACGTGTTTCGCGCGATTCAGCAGGCGGTGAGTGCAAAGTCGCCGATGAATCATGCAAGTTAGATGGTAGTGGATGGGCGGCTAAGCGAAGTTTTGTCGGGTTTGCAACATCAAATTGGATGCATGCGTTGACAAAAGCTCGCGTTACGGCTTGTCAGAACTTATTCTGCTGCGGTATACTCCTCGATT
>JANPLP010000732.1:0-1345 GCA_031426595.1 Planctomycetia bacterium
GATCCGCTGAGCCCGTTCGACTTGCTTGGCGGTCGCCAGAATGGGTCTTGCGAATCGCTTCGACCTGGGCGAAGGCTGGCTGATTTCGCGAATAGGTCCACGTTCGCCCAGCGAAAATACGTGTCCTTGCGCGCGTTTGGCTCGGCGTTTAACCCGTCCACCGAATTCGTTGATTTGGGGAGCGGTCGTTCCATCTTCGTTCACCTCGCTTGGAAACAAGACTGGACCAATCACGACCGATTTAGTGCGAGGATCGAAAACATAGAGAATGAATGTGAGGCCTTGCCCACGTGGTTTGTGCCGTGATGGAGGAGTTCCGGGCGCGGATGCTTTCTTTCGTTTGCGCATGCTGTTTTGAGCTATGCGTCGGATGAGCCCTCCGCCCTTCGCGAGCGCCGAGGCCGTCTTCTTGTCCATGTACTTGGTAACCAAGGCTCGATCAAAAAAGAAGTCCTTGGCTTGTGCGGGTTTCAGGGTGATCATAGAAACGACCTCACAGTGACCGAAATGATTGACGTGAACTGCTTGTTGTCGCGTAATAGTTGCTGGTCGAAGATCGGCGCAATCTTGGCTTCTAGGATGCACGACTGGCGATCGAGTTCTGCTCCATCGAGCATCAAGGCCATGGCATCCACCAAAGATACATACGGATCGATGCCAGCGATGGTCGGATCAACTCTTGTTAAGACACCAATTTGAATGACGGAGTTCTGTTGATTGACAGATCTTGACAGGTTGCTCCGTTCGACTTCGACCGGTACCACGCATACTTTGAGTCCTTCCTCCAACTCCGGCAATGTGAAGCGAGGCTGAAAGTAGCGCACCGCTTCGAATGGCAACGAAAGGTCGCCGTTTCTTGAGGCCGAGTTTAGTAGTTCGACAATCCTGTCACAATGGTTCAGTATGAGAGGCGTGCTCATGTCAGGTCCTCATAATTGGCGTTCGCCTGGTCAGGAACCGTGCACGTGCGATCGTGCAACGTTTTACCGCTTACCAAATCGACTAGCCGGAATCGGTACTGGCCAACTCCAGCGCTACTGGACCATGGAAGGTCGACAAGCAACAATCCGTTATCATCTGTTGGCCCATCAAAGCTGACATTGAGGAACGCCAGTTCTTGATCTCGGCCGACGGAGCTGGTCGTAATAACCACTCGGACTTGCTGATGGATGGCCCCCTTGGAAGCTTGAATGCGCACTCGGCAAGCATCTGGAGTGCTCGGTGGATCGAGCGGTGCTAACACAAGGTTTCGACTGAGCGTCGCATCTTGGCTCACCGTAAAAGCCGAATTGATAATTGACGTGAAACCTGTGGCAACGATCGTCACTGTAAAATTGCCTGCATC
>JANPLP010000733.1:0-5775 GCA_031426595.1 Planctomycetia bacterium
ATGCTGCTACCTTGGATAGAACTGTATTGCTTTGCTTGCACAACCCATGGTGCTTTTTCCCTTAAACCCGTGCCATTCATCGCAGTCCCCTTTTTAATGTCTAGTTGATTCGTTGTAAACGCGTACTGTCTTCAACGATCACCATCTTCAGCAGGTCCGAGTAGATCAGCCAATTGTTTGCGGATCCGAGTCAGCTTCACTCCCAGATAATTCTCTGAAATGCCGACCACGTCGGCGATCTCTTGGTAGCTCAAGCCATCGAGGTGCATTAGCGCAATGGACGCATCCACTTTAGGAAGTTGCCGGATCGCCGCGTAAAGTCGTTCAATCAGCTCATCGTTCGCAGTTGGAGTAACGCAAGTTGGCGGCGTCCTGGACGCAACCTCTTTTTGAAATAACGCTTGACGCTTATGTCGACGACGCTCACCCCGATGCCACCCCATCGCAGTCTGAATTGATACTCGATAGATCCAAGTTGTTGCCTTACAGTCACCGCGAAAATTGGAGATAGATGACCAGAGATTGACCAATATGTCTTGCAGCAGATCTTCCTGGTCCGCCGGCAATGCGACGCTGCCGCGGACCACTTTCAGCATTAAGCTCAAGTGCTCTTTCAACCAGCTTTTAAACTGAGCGTCTTGTTCTTTTGGGGTCACCGCACGATCTCCGCTTTCTATACATTAGTGACCGCAGCGTGGTCATCCTTAGAAGAAATCGGGCCCTGTTTTGGCTTCTAACCAAAATTGAATGCCGGAGGGGGCTCTGTATGAACAATGGCGGACTTGAGGCATGGCATGGACCTTACCGTAAGCCAGAGTTTTTGGTTTCCATTTCGTCACGTTGCGGATAGAAAGCGACTTACATCCTTATGTGATGAGCAACTTGCGAGTTTGTGTTCCTTGGCGGCGGGCCTTGATGCGGAGATAGGGAGCGATGTAGTAGCAGCGATGCGCGAAGCTGCCGGGGGTGGACTCGGGTTTACCGTGATTGGGCTCGGAGACATCTTCAATATGGAAGCCGCTGCGGCAGATACCGCCAAGCATGGTAGACCAGCTATGAACGAACTCGCGAGTGTGAGGTTCGCGCAGCGGAGTAGGACTTGTTGGAGCGGCAACTGGTGTGGGGTCGTAGTAAGCATGTTCGATGCGGTACTGGCCGGTGTAGGTGTCGAGGGACGACTGAAGGTTAGCGGGCTGTTTGTGCTGGCTGATGTAAAGGCCCCCGCTGCGAGTGACGCGAGCCACTTCTTGAAAGACTCGATCGATGCGCGGCAAGTAGCAGGTGCTGACCGGGTGGATAACTAAATCGAACTCTTCATCGGTCAGCATGGAAAGATTATCCATTGAGGCTTCAATCGTGCGTAGTTGAAGCTTGCGGGCTTCGGCGACGAGGCGATCCTGTTCGAGCATCGCGGGGCTGAGATCGACGACGGTGACGTGGGCACCGCAAGCAGCGTAAAGTGGGCCATGACGGCCACCGCCAGCGGCCAGACACAACACCTTCCAGCCGTTGATACCGCCGGGCAACCAGCCCGATGCATCGATCACTTTGAGTGGGTCGCGAAACTCCTCGTCGCGAGCGACTCGAGTCAGCGCATGATCGCTGGCAACCATGCGATTCCAGGCTTCGCGATTATGCTGAAGGCTATCGAAGTCGACTGGTTCGTGCAACTTATGAGCTCCATAAATGCGATTCGAGTTGTGCGATGGTGATGAATTGAGATGAAAGTAGATCGTAAGCGTGCAGAGGTTGTCGGGGGTAATTAAAAGCGTGCAAGAGTTGTCGCCATGGGTCGATCGGGCACTGCCCCTTGAGTTCGATGCGTTGAATTTGCTGTCCCAGATCGTAAACCATACCGTCGAGTTGCCAAGCAAGTGGTGAGTTGCCGGTCCAGACGAACGAGCCGTCCATTTCGAAGTACATGCGATCGAAGCTCTGAAGTTTGTCGGCGACGGATTCGAAGGTTACGTTCATCAACGTATCTTGAGACAGCAGGATCTGCGGTTCGGCCAGTAAGTGAATATGCATTCGCGTAGAGAGTTCAGTCATTGCGATGAGGCTCAACTTGTTCGGCCAACCATTCGGCGTAGGCATGAGAGCTGCTGTGGATATCGATCACTAGAATTTCCGGGACGTCGTAGGGGTGGGCTTCGTTGATGAAGTGAATTAACTGTGACACTGAGCTGGCAAGTGTTTTGATTGTGCACCGCCATTCCTGAGCTTCGCAAACTTCGTCTTGCCAGCGATAGATGCTGGTGAGCGGGCCGCTGATTTGCACGCAAGCGGCCAAGCGAGCAGTTACAATTTGCTTAGCCAATGTGGCGGCGGCGGCCTGTGAATCCACTGTAGTGGTGACTTCGACGATTTCGGTCATTATTGTCCGTTCATCCAACCAATGAGTTTTGTATGTGTGGTCGGTTTACTTTAAAAACGTTGCCAGATCAGTGGGGGCAATTACTCTTGCCACTGATGGACATGGAATCCGTAAAGGCGCAGTGGACCCCGCGTTACAATATTGCCCCCACGCAGAACATTGTGGCGATTGCAGTGGATTGTGAAAGTGCCGAACGTTTCACGGACTATTTTCGGTGGGGACTGGTCCCGAGTTGGGCAGAGGATTTGTCGATTGGAAATCGTATGATCAATGCTAGGGCGGAGACCATCGATGAGAAGCGATCTTTCGTCGGTCCGCTGAAGAGTCGCCGATGCTTGGTGGTGGCGGACGGATATTACGAATGGAAAACGGAGGGAAAGCTGAAGCAACCCTACTGGATTCATCCAACCGACGGCGGAGTTTTCGCGATGGCTGGGCTGTGGGAAGTGAATCGTCGCGCGACGGGTGAGCCTGTGAAAAGTTGCACGATCATTACTACTTCAGCGAATGAAAAACTGGTTGAATTGCATGATCGAATGCCAGTCGTCCTGGTCAGCGAGGAGGCGGTGCGAGCGTGGCTGGACCCGCGGTTGGCGGTCGAAGAATCAAAAGGTTTACTTGTGTCCGCGGCGAATGAAGTACTGCTGGCTCAAGCGGTTGACCGTCGTGTTAACAATGCCAGGATCGATGACCCTGACTGTCTGAAGGCTCTTTGAGAGCTAATTGAGTGGAGAGTTTTCGAAGGTTGCGAAACAATGGCTCGAGTCGGGTGTTATGCTGAGAACCGAAAGCGCGGCGGCGGGTGGTACCGTTGAGCAAAAATTTTAATAACGTGAATTTTCATTAATTGGAACTGCGGAGTGCTAGGCGGGTGCATGCCGCGCTGATTCCAGCTATGTTGGAGGGAAGTTCTTCTTGTACTTTTCACGAGCTACATGTTGCGAATGAACTTAACCTGCACATTACACGCATCCAAGTCAACCGACCGGGGTAGGCTGCATTCGAGCGACAGCACTACAGCTCCGTGTGCACGTAACTGTTCTAATTATTTAGCGGTTGTTAGCCGCCTCACAGGCTGGATTGTCGCAAGTTTGTTCTTGTTCGATTGCTTGTCACCGCGAGCTGAAGCGTTTGATTTCGCCGAGGCGCGAGCTAAGCATTTCGCAGGTGACTATGAAGCGTGCATCGAGATGACGCGAGCCGAAGTCGATAAAGGAATTTGGAACGATTTTTGGTCGCGACAGTTGATGCAAACGCTGATGACAGTGGGCCGCTATGAGGAGGCTCGCGAGGTCTATAAATCCGTCGAAACGAAGTTTTCGACGAGCATTCCGCTGCGAGTTCTAGCGGCTCAAGCCTATCGCTTTAGCGGTGAAGTGGCGGTGGGCAATAAATTGATGGACGATATTCCAGCGCTCATCCAGGCGACTCCTTGGCGATTTTCAGATCGCGAGAACATGTTGGCACTAGGCAAGATACTGTTGGCTGACGGTGAGGATGCGCGAGTTGTCTTGGATGCATTCTATGACCGCGCATTGAAGAGCGATCCGAAGTATGTGGATGCGTATGTTGCGATCGGCGAGTTGGCAATTGAAAAGAGTGATTACCAGGAAGCGGTCAAGTCGCTCAATCGTGCCCTAGAATTGCGACCAGAGGATCCGCAAATTTCTTTTCTTCTTGCTAAGGCCTGGGCTTCATCGGATGCTGAGAAAGCGACTAAGTTTCTGCAGGCTGCGGTGGACTTGAATCCGAAGCACATCGACTCACTGCTGATGCAAGCCGAGAACTACATTGATTCGGAAGCTTATCAGAACGCCGAGGAATTACTGACTGTGGTGCTCAAAGTGAATGAGCATCAACCGGAAGCTTGGGCGCTGCGAGCCGCGATGGCGCATCTCAAAGGGGACTACAAGAGAGAAGGCGAATGCCGGACGAAGGCTTTGTCGAAATGGCAAGCGAACCCTGCGGTGGATCACTTAATCGGCAAGAAATTGTCGCAGCATTACCGCTTCACTGAAGGGGTCGCATATCAGCGACGCGCGTTGAAGTTGGACCCAGGCTACATGGCGGCCAAATTTCAACTGGCTCAAGATCTGTTGCGAGTGGGTAAAGACGATGAAGGTTGGTCGATCGTGGACCAAGTCGGAGCGGCAGACAAGTACAATGTCGTTGCCTTTAATTTGAAGACTCTGCAGGAGAGGTTGTCAAAATTTACGACCCTGGAGTCGGATGGCTTCATTGTTCGGATGGATGCTCGCGAAGCGAAGATCTACGGCGAGCGTGTGTTGGATCTATTGCGACGCGCGAAAACGACCTTGTCGGATAAGTACGAGTTGCCGTTGACCGAGCCTGTGACCGTCGAGATCTTTCCGCAGCAGAGCGATTTTGCGATTCGCACTTTTGGTTTGCCGGGAGGCGCCGGTTTTCTTGGAGTCTGTTTTGGAAAGTTGATCACAGCCAACAGTCCAGCCTCGCAAGGTGAGTCGCCATCGAATTGGGAGAGTGTGTTGTGGCACGAGTTCTGTCATGTGATCACTTTGCAGAAGACGAACAATCGCATGCCTCGATGGCTCAGTGAAGGCATTTCGGTTTACGAGGAATTGGAAGCGAATGGTAGCTGGGGACAGCGACTAAATCCGCTTTACAAAAAGATGTTGCAGGGGGAGGACTTTGTACCTCTGTCGAAATTGAGCGGTGCGTTCTTGCAGCCAAAAAGTGCTCTGCATTTGCAGTTTGCATACTTCGAATCGTCGCTGGCGGTGCGTTATCTAATCGACACCCATGGCATGCCGTTACTGCGAAAGCTGTTGGTCGATCTGGGTATGGGAGTGCCGATCGAAGAAGCCTTCGCGAGGCGTTACGGCGACACCGCAGCGCTGGATGAGAGTTTCGTTAGCTACGTTAAAAAGTTAACAGAAGAATTCTCGCCTAAAGCAGATTTCAGCTCGGAAGGTTTGCCGCGTCGAGCTGCGGTGGCGGAGTTGAAAGAGGTGGTGGCGGAGAAGCCCAATAGTTACGCCGCCCAGTTGATGTTGGTAACTCAGTTGGTTGCAGAGAAGAATTGGATGGAAGCAAAATCGGCGGTAGAGCGGCTGCTAGAGCTGTATGCGGAGGATGCTGAGCAAGGCGGCGGTATCGCTCTGCAGGCTAAGATCGCTCGTGAGTTGAACGACAAAGAGACAGAATTGAAGGCGTTGGTGCGGTTGACTGAGTTGTCAAGCGATAATGTGGCGGCGCTGTTGCGTCTTATTCAGTTGTATCGAGAGAGTGAGTCGTGGGACAAACTACAAGTTGTGGCCGGGCAGTTGCTGGCTGTGCAGCCACTGATTTCGACGGGGCACGAAGCATGGATCGAGGCGGTCGAAAAACTTGGTAATCCGGATGCTGCTATCGGTTCGTTG
>JANPLP010000734.1:0-11068 GCA_031426595.1 Planctomycetia bacterium
GCTGAAGCGCGCGCGGCCGCCAATCTACACCACCCCGGGATTCTAAATCCACTCGATGCCGACATCATCGAGTTCCAGCCTTATATCGCTTACCCGTTTTGTCCCGGCCCGAACCTAGCTCAATGGATACTCGAACAACAAACTCCTCTCCCCGTACGCTGCACCGCAGAGATTGTCTTGGCACTGGTCGAAGCCGTCGCGTTTAGCCACGCGGCGGGTGTACTGCATCGCGATATCAAACCAGCCAACATTCTGCTATTTCCGGCATCAGACCATTCCCCGGAATTCCCATACCGCGTGACACTCACTGACTTTGGCCTAGCCAAGGCCGCTACGTTCGATTCCGAGCGTTCTTCATCCAGCCTTCTCGCCGGTACGCTGCTCTATCTTGCGCCCGAGCAAGTCAGTCGATCGGCTACCCCAGCGTGCACCACTGATCTTTATTCGATAGGCGTTGTGCTTTACGAACTGCTGACATTCAAAAGACCTTTCGAAAGTGAGAATCTGTTGGATTTGCTGCGGATGATTAGCGACGATCCGCCCGCCTCCGCAGTATCACTCAACAGCAATATCCCGCATGACTTAAATGCAGTTTGCATGAAGTGCCTTGAGAAGCTCCCCGCGCATCGCTACGCATCAGCACAAGAATTGGCTGACGACTTGCGACGTTTCTTACAAGGACAAGCAGTGCTTGCGAAACCTAAAACGCTGTCGCAAAGAGCCGCGATTTGGTTACGCGCCCCGATGCGCAAACGCGAGCTCGGAACCATCTCCATAGTGTTAGCCGTTCTTGTTACGCTTTGGACTATCATCTGCTTCTGTGCTCTACGTTTGCTCGGAGAAGTTGAGTTTAGCGTCGCGTATGCATTCAAGAACACGCTAGCACTCACACTCACAGTTGCGTTGCCCTTAGCCCTCGCTGGGCGCGGACTCAGTCGAGGCTCCCGCGCCGCAGCCGTCGTCGGTTTGGCTTCATCAGTCGGCGGCGCAATCGTCTCGCTGCTTGCGTTCAGTAGTTATCCAATCGCTTTCCCCGAACTCTACGGCCCTAACCCGATTGCCCGCACCACAGTGTTTACGATGCTGGCGACTGCGTTCCTAAGCATTACCTCCATGTACGTAGCGATTTTGGCGACCTGGAATCGAAAATCGCAATAAGCCTCCAACCGTCGACCCTCTGTCCGCCATGCCACTTGACTGCTTAATCTCCCGCCTAATGTGAAACCTCAGGCCGCCATCGGTCAAACTCCACAACACTACACGCCATTTCCAACTACAGGCCATTCCGAAAACGGCAACCTCTCAAGCCGAGCACCTCGACCGGTCGCTCGACACAGTGCCCGGTGATAACCTGCTGTCAAGAAGCTTGAGCATGAGACTTCTCCACAAATAAAAAAGCTGGCTCATCATTTCTGATTGCCAGCTTCTTTAAGTCGGCTGTTGTTTGACAGAGCTACTTAACTTCGCTCAGTTTGCTTGTTGCCCAGGCGCGGACACTGTGGAATTGGCTTTTCATCAGGTTGACGACGAGTGCTTCCAATCTCTCTGGGGCCAGTTCTTGCACTACCTCAAACAGCATGTTTGCCTCATCCGTGCCGTTTATTAAGGTCGTGGAAATGTCATTTTCTTCCATAGCTAGTAGACGTTCTTCGGCAGCGGGAACTGCGCTAACGATACGGTGATTTTTGATAGCGCATGCGGCCCAGTAGCGAATCTTCCACTGATCCGAACAAAGGGCGCCGCGAATGGCTGTACCCGCTTTCGAAGGATCGAGTTCTAAGATAGCCTTAATAGCCGCGTTGCGATCGCTGTCGCCAGAAAGCCCGCCGCCCCACGGAGCGGCTGAAATCAGGCCGATCAGTGCGGGCACTGCAGCCAGAATTTTACGTTCTTTAATCGTCTTTGCAGCCGCTTCCCGGACATCCATGGCTCCGTCGTTCAGTTGCTCGATGAGCAGACGATCCAGGGGCGAGAGAAGTTCGAGATTCACTGTCTCGACCACAGGCGGTGTGACAATCTGCCTTTGCACTTTGCGGATGCTCTCGATAAGCTCGCCGGAATTCTTGGCGTCGTAATAGCTTCCATGCCCCGCTTCAGCAATCTTTGCAACCTGGGCCGCGTCGCGGTCTCCCATGCAAAAGCCGATGACATGCACAGACGCTTGACGATTTTTAAACTTCGCCACCAAGTTGGCTGCCTCAACTACCGGGTCAGCATGACATGTTTCCATCCCATCGGTAATTAAAACAACGCTCGACATGCCAGTAACGCTTTTAAGTTGCTCGCTTGCCAGTTTGAGCGAAAGTCCGATCGGTGTATGCCCAATCGCTTGGAAGCGCTCGACCGCGAGCATTAAATTCGCTTTGTCGGCCAACGTCAGTGGACTGAGCGGCCGAATCAAATCGACTGACGAACACTGGCGCTGAGCGTCAAGTCCGTAGGCAATAAGCGAAAGTCCTCTCCCCTCCGGTACAGATTTAATCAGTTCAATAGCGGCTTGTTGCGCAGCCTTCCACTTGGATGAACCATCGAGCAAGCGATCGTTCATGCTGCCTGAGCAGTCGAGGATGACGATGAAGTCAGCCACGTCACTGCTACTCTCGACCGAACCTTGAATCGACGCCAGCAGTGCTTCGGTTGCACCCGCTTGCCGGAGTTTTTGAGCCTGCTCGGATTCGAGAGTCAATTTTGCAGGAGAAGCTGCGACCAGCTGGGCGATCTTCCCGCCATCCACTCCTAGTTCCACATACTCCAGTACTTTGTCGAAGGTGACCGTGGATTGTGCGATCAGCGGCCCACCCGCAAAAACAACTCCGCCAAGGGCGAGGACGCGAGTCAACCGAGCAAATTTCTTGAGAATCATCGTAGGTGTCCCTTTTTACAGTATGTGAAAGCTTGTTAGCCAAACGTTGCGAACGGCTCCATGCTTTCCAAAGCGTAGGAACTCGCGGAGTGTTACCATCGATTTCACGAAATTGCGGTTTTATTTCTCCCAGGCCAGGCATCGGCCACGGTGTGCTCGAGTTCAAGCAGGTTGGATTAAGCCACCAATGGAGAACTTGCCCCCGCAAAATGCGTTTATAGGCGGTAGGCTTGCTTTAATCATTGTCTAGTAATAGAATCCCGCATCGTGCGTGTACACACGATGCAGCTTGAAAACGTAAGGTATTTATGGCGGACAATAGCGAACTTCCTATGGCGTTGCGGGCGGCGTATTTGGCTATGCACCGCAGATCGGATGCGCACTTCGCACAGCATGGCGTTACAGCAGATCAATTCGTTCTCCTAGCCACTCTTTCGCAAGGGGATGCAATAACGCAGCGAGAGCTGGCAAGGAGAATGCCCTCAGACCCTAGTACCGTGCGCGCGATGTTGGTCCTGCTCGAGAAACAAGGATTGGTCGAGCGTGATGTTCATCCCGGCGATTCGCGTGCACGCACCGTCTCGCTCACAGCAGTCGGCAAGCGCAAGTTTCGGCAACTGCGGAATGCGAGCGAGTCCATACGAGCCAAAATGTTTGAGGCGATACAACCCCACGACGCAGCGGAGTTTATCGGAGTCCTTACACGACTTGCAGAGTCGTTGAACGTCGACATTCTGTCTGAGTCGAATCGATCGTCAGCAAATGACTTCGGCGCCAGGTGATGTAGCTGCCCAAAGTTGTTGTTCCCAAAAATAGAAACCACTAACTCACTTATTCGCTACCAGGGATTTCATTCGTGGCGACCATGTTTCGTACAGAAAGCCGCGATGGCTTACGCTACCCATCAAATCAACGATTCGTCGGCGATTGTTGAATCGACCGTAACTCGCAGCGTATGCGAGGGACCGAAAACTCCCACAACCCAAACACACCGGACGGCTCGCGTCGCACCACGAAAATCAGCTCACCTTTGCACGAATCCTACGGTTCTTCTCTACTTTCGAAAGTGATCACAATGAAAAGCTTGTCAAGAAAGATGCTTGGAGTCCTAGCGACGTTGTGCTTAACAACTCAGCTTTGCTTCGCTCAAGACAATCCAGAGCGGCCGCGGCGACCGGGTGGATTTGGTGGCCCAATTGTGCTCGGCCCTGACGACGTTGCTCTCTACGACGCGCCTCCCGAAGGATTCAAAACCGCGCGCGAGGACGCACCGCACGGCAAACTGGAAATGATCGAATATGATTCGAAGACTGTAGGCACAATTCGCAAGGCGAACGTCTACACACCGCCGGGTTACACTGCCGACAAAAAATACCCAGTGCTCTACCTATTGCATGGCATTGGCGGCGATGAAACCGAGTGGGCTCGTTTCGCAAGTCCGAACGTGCTGCTTGACAATTTAATCGCGGATGGCAAGACGGTTCCAATGATCGTTGTAATGCCCAACGGACGAGCGCAGAAGAACGATCGAGCCGAAGGAAACGTGATGGCAAGCGCTCCAGCTTTCGCCACCTTTGAACGTGACCTCATTGATGACCTAATCCCAGCGATAGAAGCCAAATACTCAGTCGACAAGAGCCGAGAAAAACGCGCCATCGCTGGCCTTTCTATGGGTGGCGGGCAGTCATTCAACTTTGGACTCGGCAATCTGGATTCGTTTGCTTGGGTTGGTCCATTCTCTGCTGCCCCCAATACCAAACCCGCCGAAGAGTTGATTCCAAACGTTGAGAACGCTAAAGCCAAACTCAAACTGCTCTGGATCTCTTGCGGAAACAAAGATGGACTGATCAGGATCAGCCAAGACATGCATCAGTTCTTGAAGAAAAACGATATCGAACATGTGTGGCACGTCGACGGTCACGGGCATGATCCAGCGCACTGGAGTAGTAGCTTGTATTGGTTCTGTCAAAGTGTGTTTCAAGACAAAAAGCCAGTCGCCAAATAAGCGTCGACCGAAAAGCGTTCCATTCCTAGCTATGCAAACACATTCGCTGGCAAGCGGATCGCGACGATAGTCACCAAATCGGCAAGCAAGAATACGTTTACACAATCGAAAGCAAAGACAACAGAATGCTTGGTAGCGCATCAAAGAAGTTTGTCGGTAATGACTTCCGTAGTGAACTTGCCAATCGAAAGATTGAAGGCAATGGCGTTTCGTTCGATGAGAAACTGAAGTTTGACGACGTGGAGATTCTGATTGCATATTGTTGCAACCAACTGAATTAATGCCCCAGCTCAATTACATCCCAAAGGATTCGCTATGACCCTGCGACTGTTACTGATCACGTATGTCGTATTGATGATGCTCTCAGTTGGTAGAGCTCAGGAAGCGGCACCTGCAGACGACTGGAAACCGTCCACGATCAATCAGAAAGGAAAGGAGTATCCGCAAATTAATTCGGAACGTCGCGCCCGCTTTCGCGTCGTGGCACCAGAGGCTCTGAGTGTTTCGGTCAGATTGGGGAAAGTCGCATTGACCAAGGGCGACGATGGGGTTTGGACTGGGATCACCGCCCCCTTGGATGAGGGCTTTCACTATTACAGTCTGAAAATTGATGGAGCCGAAGTTCCTGATCCAAATAGCCTTTACTTCTTCGGCGCAATGCGTTGGGGAAGTGGCATTGAAGTGCCCGCAACGGACCAAGACTTTTACTCGCTCAAGAATGTCCCACATGGTCAACTGCGACAAGTCCTCTTCTTTTCCAAGACAACCGACTCGCACCATCGAGCATTTGTTTACACTCCACCAGGCTATGAGAAGGATACCGCATCACGTTACCCCGTGCTGTACCTCCAACATGGCTGGGGCGAAGATGAAAATGGTTGGGGCGCTCAAGGTCATGCGAATTTGATCATGGACAACTTGATTGCCGATGGCAAAGCCAAGCCATTCATCATTGTGATGACCTATGGCATGACCAACGATGTGCCATTAGGCGGCCCACGTGGCGGTGGTGGCGGCGGACGTCCAGCTTTTAATTTCGACAAGTTCAAAGGTGTGCTCCTGGACGATTTGATACCGTATGTCGACTCAAACTATCGAACTCTTGCCGATCAGCCCAATCGAGCGATGGCAGGTCTATCGATGGGCGGTATGCAAACACGAACCATTGCACCAGCCAACCTCGATCAGTTTTCAGCTATTGGTCTGTTCAGCGGCGGAAGCATCAACGCTGACAGTATTCCGAACATGGACGAATTTAAAAAAAGGATCAAGTTGGTCTTTGTGGGCTACGGAAGTAAAGAACTCGGTGGCAATCGGGGTGGTTTCGGCGGTGATCCGAAAGCGGCGACAGAAGGATTGAAGACAGCCGGCGTGAATGCACATTTTTACATTTCTCAAGATACCGCTCATGAGTGGCAATCCTGGCGACGATGCCTCTATCAAATGGCGCCCCTGCTATTCAGTGAACCTAATCAACCGGGACTACCAGATCAAAAGCCAGTCACAATTCGTGACGAAACAACTGAGGTCAAACCAACGGTCGTGTTGAAAGATCTTTTCAAAGATTCGTTTCGCATCGGTGTGGCTGTAAATCGATCGATAACAATGGGACAATCGTCGCGCCGATCGGTGGAAGATGTTGCCAAAGACCGAGAACTTGCACAACAACAGTTCAATCATGTCGTCGCAGAAAACGACATGAAGTGGCAACTAATCCACCCAAGAGTTGGGAACGAAGGCTTCGATTTCGGACCTGCCGATGCGCTGATTGAGTTTGCCGACAAGTACAACATGGAAATTGCTGGTCACACCCTGGTTTGGCACTCGCAAACGCCCAACTGGGTTTTCGAAGGGACTCACGCTGCGTCAGAAACAACGGCGACTGCATCCGGACCTTTTAGTGAACTGACCATCAGTCCTCCACGAACACCACGACCGAATCCAGGCGCGACATCTCCACCTGGTAGCGTCGACGCGAATACTCCAAACCCGCCAGCATCACCTAATATTGACGGACGACCTAGAACAAATCCAGGTGCACCCAGTGGCGGCCCCGCGGGAAGAGCGTTTGGGGGCTTTCGAGGTTTTGATCTCAGCGGGCCGCAAGCCTCTCGAGATGAATTGCTTGAACGCATGCGGGAACATATTCACACTGTTGTTGGTCGATACAAAGGTAAAGTAAAGGTATGGGATGTCGTCAATGAAGCCTTATCCGACTCTGGACCCGAAGTCCTTCGGCGTTCGCCTTGGTCAGTGATCATCGGCCCCGACTTTGTGGCTAAGGCGTTCGAATTTGCTCATGAAGCTGACCCAGAAGCCATCTTGCGATACAACGACTACGGTTTAGAGAATCCAGAAAAACGCGTCAAATTAGTAAAGCTTATCAAGTCGCTTCAATAACGTAATGTTCCCATTCATGCGATCGGCTCACAAGCTCATTGCAATGTTTCAATGACCTTCGAAACGATGGACTTAGCACTAACGGAGATGAAATCGCTCGGATTGCCAATCCACATCACCGAGTTGGACGTAAACTCTGCAACCGCTGGCCAGCAAGTGACAGGAGCAGACATTGGCTCAAACGCCTCCGCAACCGCAGGTGGATTGGTTTCCGACGCGGACCGCCGACTAGCACAAGCTTACGAGGGTATCTTCCGTGCCTTTGTTAAACATCGGGACGCAATCGAAGTGGTGACATTCTGGGGAGTCAACGATGCAGTCTCATGGCGCTCCCAAGGTCGCCCCCTGCTGTTCGATGGTAACAACAATCCTAAACCAGCTTTCGAAGCAGTGGTCAAATTGCATGACCCAAAGTAGTTCGATCCGTCGACCTACTTCTCAGCGGATCACATGCGCCAAACTTTGCGAAAAATCCAACATTGCGGTCCGGTTCAATCGCTTCTACCGAGCCAAGCGTCAGTGAGGCAATACAGCCCGCGAACGACGCTCAGCCGGCTGCACCCCATCGCAATCCGCTTCTTAACCGTGCGGCTGCGAGGTTAGCCGTCTGTGGTGACTCACGGATGGATTAGTTCGCACAGTGGGAATAAGCCGAGTTTGTTACAAAAAATTTGGCGTCACGACGAGATGATTAGGCCATGTTGCGATAGAGGGCTACCGCAAGGGCAATGGGCCAAGGTCCAGAGGATATTGACGTACTTTACCTTTCGTTGTTTCGAGCCGCAGTTCGCCGCGAGTTTTTGAATCAAGGCCGAATACGTTAGTCCTCTAACCGTAAACGTTGTGCTTGGGACAGCTTCGCACGAAATGGTAAGTAGAACCCTCTGTCACTTTCCTCGCGCCGCTCAACTCACTATCGCACTTGGCTTTTCTCGCGCACTTGCCTGAGCCTTTCAGTCAGCTCTAAAACTTTTTTCGGTTCGCTTGCATAGAGGTTTTGTTTTTGAGCGATGTCGGTTCGCAGATTGTAAAGTTCGCCGAGTTGGTCATGAGCTGTGTAACCATAAGTGGCATCGAACCAAGCGGGTACTTTGCTTACCGCCCCAGTCTTGGCCGCAATCAGCACCCAGTCACCATGTCGCAGTGCATAACTGTTGGCGTTCGTATTATGAACCAGGGTTTCGCGAGCACTTGGGCCCTCCCCTGTAATCAATTTCAATTGGTTGTAGCTATCCTCGGCTGAGTTCTCAGGGATTTCAGCGCCAACAATACTTGCGATTGTCGCGTAAAGATCTATCTGGCTGAGCAGGCCGTCGTTGACAACGTTCGCCGGAACTCGGCTCGGCCAACGAATTAGGGTTGGCACGCGATGGCCTCCCTCCCAGATGTCGCGCTTTAATCCGCGGAGCGGTCCAGCGCTGCGATGATCGAACGTTTTCAATCGGGCATACGCGTAATGCTCAGGACCGTTGTCGGCACTGAAGATCACTAGCGTATTGTCAGCCAAACCGCGCTGCCGAAGCGCTTCAAGCACCCGTCCCACCGCATCATCCGTCTGCACCACAAAGTCCCCATAACCATTCGCTTTCGATTTGCCGATGAATTCTGCGGTGGGCACAATGGGCGCATGCGGAGAAGTAAACGGAAAGTACAAGAAGAATGGCTCGTTCGGATCCTGCTCGCCAATCCAATCCACAGCTTTGTCAGTCAAAGTAGGCATCACGGACCAGAAGTCCCAGTCCTTAACCGATGGACCTGGTCGCGCTTCCCATGCTCCCTCTGCCGTTCGCTTCGGCGTGCTAAGCGCCATCGTCGGCTCCGTGATCACACGATCCTTTTCAAACCAAGCATAGGGTGGAAAATTTGGAACGTCGTCGCCAAAGTAATAGTCAAACCCATGTGACAACGGCCCGCCAGCGATCGGCTTGCTCCAATCAAAAGCGTCCGCTGCAAATCCTTTGTCCTTGTCTGCCTTCGCGCCGTCACGCTTGATCGAATTCCAGTCCCAACCTAAATGCCATTTGCCAATGCAGGCCGTTCGGTAGCCTTTCGATTTCAATAACTCGGGCAACGTCGTTCGCTCTTCGTCCAAGATCGGTTGATCGAAGGAGTTCACGATGCCATGAAACTTGCGCCAGTGATAGCGTCCGTGCAGCATCGCATAGCGACTGGGCGTGCACACGCCGGATGAACTGTGAGCATCAGTAAAACGCGATCCTTCAGCGGCTAAACGATCGAGATTAGGCGTCGGTATCTTGGAATCTGGATTCTGAATCGCAAGATCGCCGTAGCCCATATCGTCGGCATACAGAATCACAATGTTAGGCCGACTTGAGGGTGATGCTGCGAAAATGCCATGGCCAAAAATCGCAAACAGCGCGAACGTAAGAGTGCGAATCAACATGAGGCGAGACTCACCGTAAAAGGAAATGTGCTCGAACAAGACGCGTTGCCCGTCGGCTGCATTTTAGCGACTTTCAGGTGCCTCCGTGCCCCGCATTCCGGTCTGACCCCGCCGCCTCACAGGCCGCAGCTACCAAGCTGGCTGTAGCGACCCCTGCGAGGTTCAGCTCTCAGGGACTACAATCGAATACTCGGCCCAATCCAGGATTTATGATGCCCAAAATCGTTCTCGCCACCCTCAACGCTCGCTACACGCACAGCTCGTTCGGGCTGCGTTATCTGCTGGCCAACATGGGACCGCTGCAACCCGAGACCGCGATGCTGGAGTTCGTGATCAACGACATCACCGTCGATATTCTTGCCGCCATTGTTGAACTCAATCCAAAAATTGTCGGCCTCGGTGTCTACATTTGGAACGTCGAAGCGATGACCAGGTTAGTCGCTGACCTCAAACGAGTTCGACCTGACCTCATTATCGTGCTGGGCGGACCAGAGGTCAGCTACGAGGCCGAGGGCCAGCCAATTGTGGAGTTGGCGGACTACGTTATCTCCGGTGAAGCGGATTGTTCTTTTCGAGAGCTTTGCACAAAGTTGCTGGATGGAGAGCCATGCAGCCAGAAAATGATTCGCTCCGCCGTTCCGACTTTCGATCAAATTCAACTGCCCTATGACTTGTACGATGATAAGGACGTGGCGCAACGAGTTATCTATGTTGAGGTCTCTCGTGGCTGCCCCTTTACCTGCGAATTCTGCCTCTCATCGCTCGACATTCCCGTTCGCTTGGCCAAGGTAGAACAGTTCTTGGCTGCCATGCAACGCTTGCTGGACCGCGGCGCGAAACAATTCAAATTTGTAGACCGCACGTTCAATTTGAATCTGCGTGTCAGCCGTGCGATCTTGCAATTCTTTCTCGATCTTCGCCTGTAGGTCGGCGATCGGGAGTTGCAAGATTTCCATCGACTGGATCATGCGCGGCGCGAGAATCATCTGCTGATTCATCCGCTGCGACAGCTCGAAACCCATTCGCATCCCGCTCATCGGCTCCATCTCCGCTATCGAATAACCCGACCCCGGAGGCGGGAAGGGTGGGGGAGGGGGCTGTCAAAACGCCCGCCGGCCCTCCAGCGCGTCGGCCAACATTTGCGAGTTTGCCAGTTCGAGTGACGACCCACTCGGCAAACCGCGTGCCAATCGCGTCACCGTCACGCCCGTGCCCCCCAACATTTGAGAGGCGAAGAGCGCCGTCCCGTCGCCTTCCAGCGTGGGACTCGTAGCCAAAATCACTTCTCGCACCCCGCCGCGCTGCACCCGTTGCACCAGCGCGGCGAACGTCAACTTCTCCGGCCCGGCCCCGTCGAGCGGGGCCAGCTTTCCGCCGAGGACGTGGTACAAACCCC
>JANPLP010000735.1:0-3027 GCA_031426595.1 Planctomycetia bacterium
GTGAAGGGGCTTGTGTGCTGGGGATCACTGATCCGCCGGTATCGATCAAAAACATTGAGAACGCGATCATCGATCGCGCGTTTTCGGAAGGTTGGGTTCGAGCCAATCCGCCCGCTCAGCGAACGGGCAAGCGAGTTGCCATTATCGGCGGTGGGCCAGCCGGCCTGGCGGCCGCAGATCAACTGAATAAAGTTGGCCACAGTGTAACGGTGTATGAGCGAGCGGATCGCGTCGGCGGTTTGCTGATGTACGGTATTCCTAATATGAAGCTGGATAAAGGTGTCGTCCAGCGACGCTTAGACTTACTAGCCGCGGAAGGTGTCGAATTTGTCACCGGCGCAGATGTGGGTCGTAACGTCGATCCCAAGCAACTGATGGCGGAAAACGATGCCGTGCTGCTCTCCACGGGAGCCACGAAGCCTCGCGATTTGCCGATTCCGGGTCGCGACTTGAAAGGTGTTCACTTCGCGATGGAGTTTCTTGGCAAGAACACCAAGTCGCTGCTCGACAGCGCACACAGCGACAAGGCTTTCATCTCGGCCAAGGGTAAGAAAGTGGTTGTCATTGGAGGTGGTGACACGGGAACGGATTGCATCGGAACCAGCTTGCGACATGGTTGCAGTCAGTTGATGAACTTCGAATTGATGGATCGCCCGCCTGCTGACAGAGCTGATGACAATCCATGGCCGCAATGGCCGCGAATCTACCGAGTGGACTATGGTCACGAAGAAGCTCAAGCCAAATTCGGCGAAGACCCGCGAGTTTATTGCATCCTCAGCAAAGAGTTCATCGATGACGGCCAAGGCAACGTGAAGGGGATTAAAGCCGTCAAGGTGCAGTGGTCGAAGGTCGACGGTCGAATGCAGATGCAAGAAGTGGCGGGTTCAGAGCACATTGTCGAAGCAGATCTCGTGCTGCTAGCGATGGGTTTTCTGGGGCCTGAGAATTACGTCGCAGAATTGCTGGGCGTAAGCACCGATCAGCGCAGCAACTATGCGGCCGAGCATGGAAAGTTCACGACCAATGTACCTGGAGTTTTCGCAGCGGGAGACTGTCGCCGTGGTCAGTCCTTGGTGGTTTGGGCGATCAATGAAGGACGCGGTGCCGCTCGTTCGATCGATATTTATTTGCAGGGAACGAGTGTTTTGCCAGCGCCCGGGGTTACTATGGGAACAGCCACGATGGTGAATGTTTAGCCGATCGAGTTCGGCGATTCACCATTGCGAGGTTGCGTTAGTGAACGCATTGCGGATAGGCTAACGCTATTCCAAGGCGGCAAAAGAGCAGCGACGTTAAGCACAAGTGATATCGTTGCTCCTCGTTCCACACAACATTGGGAGTTGCAAGTGTTTGCCTCGCACAACCAAAACTGGGTCAGATATCTGGCTCTGGCCGCATTCACCGCCTCTTTGATAACGTCTCACGCGGACGCAGTAGATGATGCTGCACCCGCTAAAGCGGAATCAAGCCCCGTGCAGGCCCGCGGTCTCCCTCAGGATCCCACCAAGAAACCGACTGCCGAAGATCGCTCAAGTCGCTCGACGGCTCGTGCTAGGGGCGACCTGACCTTCGACGATATCAAATTCGACATCGAAAAAGGGGCTCCTTTCGAGCGTTCGATGTTGCCAAAAGAGATCGAGGAGCTCAACAAGAAAACGATTCGCATTCGCGGCTACATTTTGCCAGCGAGTGTTTTCAAGCAATCTGGCATCGAAGAGTTCGTCTTGGTTCGCGATAACCAGGAATGCTGCTTCGGCCCAGGGGCTGCTCTTTATGACTGCATCATGATCAAGATGGACAAAGGTAAGACAGCCGAATTCACCACGCGTCCGGTTGCTGTAAAGGGAAAGTTCGAAGTCGAAGAGCTCAAATTCCCTGACGGAACGCACTACGCAATCTATAAGTTGACGGCTACCGAAGCTAAGTGAATTTAACAAATGCCAGGTGACAAGTGGCCAAAGGAGACCTTTCGAGCCCCACGGCAATCTACCTGAAAGGATTTGCGTTTCTCGCCATCGGATTCATCTCTGCTGCGTTGATTCTGCTTGAATCCTTGTCTTTCAAAAACGCGGTGCTGTTGGCGATCTGTGTTTGGTCATTCTGCAGGTTCTATTACTTCGCGTTCTATGTCATTGAGCATTACGTCGATGGCACATTTCGCTTCGCCGGACTGATCGACTTCGCTAGGTATTGCCTGCAGCGTCCCCGGCGTTAGCCCATTCGCGGCTCACCTCTTAACTTGAGTATCGACACCCGGCTAGTTGGTCGTTGTTCGCACCCCCATTCGCTTAAAAAAAAGAACTTCGCAGACTCACCCGCTGCGTGCCAACTTGCAGCAGCCGAGCCTACGACCTCATTCTGATCGTGGGTCGGCCCGTGGGTCGGCCCAAGTCCGCAAATCGTGTTCACGGGTGTAGCTGCGCGTCACTTACGCAGCTTTCACTAAACCTGCCGAAACCTTAAGCAGTGATCGTTTTGCAAGCCACCCGAATTGGTTGATCCGGAGAAAGTATGTCTTGAAAGTGTGCAATTCAAACATTGAAATCAGGATTTCCAGCCAGATAATGAAGCCTTAATCGTCTCGGCGGCTATACGTATCGCGAGATGAAAAAGATCGTGGGTTTTGTTTATTCCTTTTTGGAGGTGTCAAGAATGCGTAGGTTTTACTCCCGTGAGAGGGCTTTTACCCTCGTTGAATTGTTGGTGGTGATCGCCATCATTGGTATTCTGGTCGGATTGTTGCTTCCAGCGGTGCAAGCTGCTCGTGAGGCGGCTCGTCGCATGCAATGCAGCAACAATTTGAAGCAACTGAGCTTGGCTGCGCTTAACTTTGAGAGCGCGAACCGGCGATTCCCTGCGGCTTTTATCGGTCCCAAGCCTGCCGGCCAAGATTCCTGGCCACCAACTGAAGAGTATGTAGGGCATCTTGCGTTCCTGTTGCCGTACATTGAACAGACGGCGCTCTATGATCGCATTGCTTCCGTGCATGCTTTAGACCTGGACCGTCAAAAGGCAGATATCGTTGGG
>JANPLP010000736.1:0-2449 GCA_031426595.1 Planctomycetia bacterium
TCGTCGCGCAGCCGCCGCTCAGCAACGTTTGATGGAACTTCAAAAGCAGATTGATGAAGAGCAAAAGCGAAATGATTTTCTGCGCGAGCAGATCCAACAAACGCAAACGTTGCAACCTGAGCAAGTCGCGAGCGATTCACCGTTGCCTCCAGCGCCGGAACTAGCTGTTGTCGACGATCAAGCGAAAGTGTTTGATCCTACGGTTAGTCAGCATGATGGCATCGTATTGGGAATCAGCATTGGCACAACGCGCTACCGCGATATGGCTGGTAAAGTCACGGACTACTACTATGTCCAGCCTGGAGATGACGTTTCGATCACTTTCCCATCGGCGGGGAACACGCCACGAGCAATCAATGAAAAATTCACTGTAGTCGATTTTTATGAAAGTCAGATGAGCGAGTATGACGCTACGTTTGCTTTCGTACCGCTGGACAAGCTGCAAAAGTACCGCGGCATGGTCGATCCGATCAGCGGCGATGCGGCTGTGAATTCAATCCAATTAAAGCTCCGCGAAGGGGCCGATTTGAATGCGGCTCGCGATGCTCTGCGAGCTCAGTTTCCGTTGGAGATGATGGTGCAAGTTAATACTTGGCGGGATTTGCAAGGCGCGCTTTTAGCGGCGGTGCAGATGGAAACGACGATTCTGAACATCTTGCTGTTTTTGATTATTGCGGTTGCCGGTTTCGGGATCTTGGCGACGTTCTTCATGATCGTGGTTGAGAAGACCAAAGACATTGGAATATTAAAATCGCTCGGCGCTTCGGGTACTGGCGTGGCTTCGATCTTTCTCGGTTACGGCGTGTTACTAGGCGCTGTAGGAGCCGGTGTAGGTGGTGTGGCAGGTTTGCTCTTTGTCGCCAACATCAACGAAGTTGCTGACGTGCTTGAAACGGTTACGGGGCAGGAAGTTTTCGATCCAACAGTTTACTACTTTGATCACATTCCAACGCTCATCAATCCATGGACTGTGGCGTGGGTCATTGTGGGTGCGATCATGATTGCAGTTTTTGCCAGTGTACTACCAGCGATTCGGGCCGCCCGGATGCATCCAGTGGAGGCTTTGCGTTATGAGTAGCGTCACTAAGAACACACCGCGGGTGCAACCTCGTCGAGTCTCCGTAGCCGATACGCGGGTGGGTGATTCGGACCAACCAGCTACTTTGAAGATCGCCAGTCCATACGTTCTAGAAGCGAAGCAACTTTTTAAAAGTTATCGCAAAGGACGCCATGTGGTGCCGGTTCTCAAGGGCTGTGACTTCCAAGCGATCAGTGGAAACGTGACCGCCATTCTTGGCCATAGTGGTTCGGGGAAAAGCACGCTCTTGCACATGCTTGGGACGCTGGACGCGCCGGATCAAGGTGAGATCTATTTCGACGGCGGACGCATTGATAACCTGTCCCGAGCCCGACGCGATCAGTTCCGCAACACCAAACTCGGCATGATTTTCCAGTTCTACCATTTGCTGCCGGAAGTTTCCGCGCTGCAGAATGTGTTGATGCCGATGATGATTCAGCAGGGTTTCTTCAACTACTGGCGCAATCGATCAGCCAACAAGCAGCGAGCCATCGACTTGCTAACCCGCGTCGGACTCGATCATCGGCTTACGCATAAGCCTCGTGAGCTCTCAGGCGGCGAGATGCAGCGGGCAGCGATAGCTCGAGCGCTCGTGATTGGACCCGAGCTGTTGCTAGCCGATGAACCGACTGGAAACCTGGACCACGAAACCGGATTGCAGATTCTGCAACTGTTGATGGAACTAAATCGTGAGCAAGGGTTGACGATTGTGATGGTCACGCACGACGAATCGATCGCTAAGCAATGCGATAGCATCATTCATCTAGTTGGTGGCCAGATCAAGACCTAAATCCTGCTGAGCACGATGAGCGTTCGGCATAGCGAGCATTCTCTCCCGATTTCAGCGCGGATAAGACAGATAGCTATTTGAATTTCCAACTGGGTGTATTGCCTGCAAGCATTCGTTCGGCGATCTCATCGCAGAGTAGTTGGTTAGAACCGGTCGCTAGTTCTGCCGCTTCCGTTGCCAACTTCGCTCCTTCGGCGGTCGCGCCACTTGCTGCAGTCGCCAGTGCGAGCGCTAGTTTGCTGGCCCAATCGGATTCATCTAATTTGACAGCCAGCTGAGCGTTTTCCATTGCCTTCGATTTAGTTCGCTCCGTGGGTGGAGTCACGGCTGAATTGATCAACGCAATTCCGCGACGAGAGGCGACCTCATGCCCACCCAGCTTGAGAAGCGTTTCCCACTCTGCTTCCGCCAGTTTAAACTCGTCACAAGCTGCAAATGCGATGGCGCGATGCATCCGTACCCGAGGATCATTCAAGCCAAGTCGCGCCGTCTTACGCAGCTCGGCTAATGCCTCTCGTGGCTTGCCAATTCGCGCTAGAACTTCAGCGCGTATAACTGAGACTAAGACTTGAAGAGCAGGC
>JANPLP010000737.1:0-2318 GCA_031426595.1 Planctomycetia bacterium
CGACAACTTCCGTCGCAAATTGTTTCGCTTCGCTCAACGTAACCTAGCTTTCCATTCTGCTTGCGGAACTTAGTGATTAAAGGACAGTGAACTTGGATGACTTCATCTATGTGCCTACAGCCATGGCGGTCGTTGCTTCCCACTTCGTGGCTCACGCGTTGCTTGAATCTGCAATCACAATTTCGCTCGGCAAGTTCATCAGTAGTTTAACAACCTCTGGTATCAGCTCGCGCTCTTTGGGGTGTTGCTCCGTCACGGTTGCTGTCCCTTGCGCGAGCGCATGCGCTAACGAACTGCATCGATAGTGACAGTCTTGCAGAACGCGTTGTTCGGCTGCTTCGTCGTAGCGACGGTCGATTTCTACACGACCCGCATGGGCTGGAGGACCTTGGTCTAAGTGCTTCGCCCGTTGGCGACGCAATTGGGTCAGTCTACCTTGCTCGGCGGCGTAACTCTGGTCACCGAAGTGAGCTCGGCGGAGCTGCTGAGCCGCGTTGAACTGAAACACCGGATCTTCACCAAAGTAAATGCTCCAGCCACCTTGCGGGCGAACACCGACGAAGATCGGCTCAAAACCAGGATGACTTAATAAAAGCCGCTGCGCGTAGGCGGTGGCTTCTCGCATCAGATCTTCGCGAGGTTGTCGATTGATAGCCATCACATCACTTGAAAGGAAGTCTGGACAAAAAATCTCAGCACGAATTCTCGCTCGGCGATCTCAGCGGGCGCCATCTGCGCGAAACCCTATTGCTATCAGGCGTTTTCGGCGCACGCGTTTACCGGCTAGTAATCCGTCTTGACGTTTGTCAAATAACTCGATTTGCGATTCGCCGAGCGTACGTTTTACTGTGACATCGCCCTGTTATGGCCCTTATTATAGGCGGGCTCTTCGAAACCCGGGACCAAGTCGAAACGAAGCGGCTGGGTAAGATTTTCTGGATGTGGCGAGTTTGCCGGTCGATAAGACTTTTACGAAACACAGCTCTTGATCGTTTGAGATGCTCGGAAGCGGAGTTCGCTCGCGACGCGCCATTCGACTTTGCGACGCTGGTACGGAGACCTAAGTCATGCCATTTTATTCTCGTGCAGCCTGGATTACTTCCTGTCTTCTGACAATGCTCGGAACGGGATGTTGTTGTACCCAGGGGATGAACTCGTGCAGCGGCGTGGTAGGGTGTTCATCCTGCCCCACGAATTCCTGCGGAACGGGGCCGCTGATGGGCTTAGCAAGCTGCCGTGGTGGGTGCGGTGAAACGTATGTTGATGAATGGGTTAGTGAACCGCCATGCGTCGACGATTGCGGTTACTGCGACACGGGATGCGACCGATGCCGAATTAGACGACCTGTTCGCTCGTTTCTGCGAGTACTATGGGGTGCACCCTATCGAGGTGATTGTGGTTGCGATTCGGGATGCAGCGACGGATGTACGAGCTGCGATGGCGGCATGACCGTTTCCGGCGACTCTGGCTTCCACGGAATTCACGGTTCGGCGATGCATTCGTCGGGTCAGGCTGGATGCAACTGCGGCGGTTCGCATGGTTCAGAATTACACAGTTCAGAATTGCACAGTTCAGGCTTGAACAGTTCAATGGGCCACGCTCCAGGGGTCCATTTGAGTCCGGCTCCCATGAGTCCAGCGCCAAGTCAATCCAGTCCGAGTACTGGTAGTCCGCGCACTGGGAACTCGCCTGCTCCTGCGGAAGCGGTGCCAACGCCAGCTCCCGTTACACCAAGTTCGGCAAAACGCCTCAGTCCAGCTCAGCAAAGAAGCACGGTTTCGCGAGCTTCAACCCGCTAGCTGCCACTTGACCGAGCGAAGCTCAACAGCAATCATAAAGGGATCGTTCCCTCCAAATCTCCGGGGCGGAGAGCGCTTAGGCGAGCCACCACACGGCTCGCCCGGTTCGATGCAGCGTCGAACTGCTTAAAAAAGACTGGGGTGTGGTGTAATTGGTAGCACGAAGGATTCTGATTCCTTTAGCCATGGATCGTCCCCATGCACCCCAGCTTTTTTACTTTCTGAGTGCAGCGTTGCTGCTCCGACACCGCTCACATAATGTCGTATTGGCCAGCGTTTAGAGGCTATCTTTAAGCACCTCGGATTGAACAGTAGAGTCGAGCTCGCTGATGTTGAGCGGGCCGGTAATCCGTTTCTTGACTCAGCCCTTTTGATCGGGGCAACGAAAACGCCCGACAGTGAAATCTCGTTTGGCTAGATGCTTGGTCTGACGATTCACAGTCCGAACTCGCCAGAGCTTGAAGGACGAGGGTTTTAAGTGAGAACGCATAAGCTTGATGACATCACCAGGGGAAAGAC
>JANPLP010000738.1:0-7119 GCA_031426595.1 Planctomycetia bacterium
GCGGTTCGTTGGAAGAGCTGGCTGGTAACGAACGCAGTTTGACAGGACAATTTCTCTCGGGCAAACAAACGATCCCTGTTCCAGAAGTTCGCCGTACGGGCAACGGACAATTCATTGAAGTTAAAGGTGCGACGCATAACAACCTTAAGAATGTAGATGTCAAAATCCCGCTGGGAACGTTGGTGTGCGTAACGGGCGTTAGTGGATCGGGCAAAAGTTCTCTGGTCAATGACGTGATCGCTCCGGTGTTGCGCCGCCAATTGCATGCCGCTGAAGATGTGCCAGGCGAACATCGCGAACTGACAGGCGTAGAGCATCTGGACAAGATCATCGCGATCGATCAGTCGCCCATCGGTCGCACGCCGCGCAGCAACCCAGCCACTTATGTCAAAGTTTTTGACGAGATCCGCAATCTTTACACGGACTTATCGGAAGCCAAGCGTCGGGGTTACTCGCCTGGTCGATTTAGTTTCAATGTATCGGGTGGACGTTGCGAAGCCTGCGAAGGCAACGGTTCCAATCGACTCGAAATGGACTTCTTGGCGGATCTGTGGGTCAGTTGCCCCGTGTGCAATGGCAAGCGATTCAATCATGAAACGTTGCAAGTAAAATTTAAAGATCAATCGATCGCTGATGTTTTGGACATGGATATTCAGCAAGCGCTGACACTGTTTCAAAATGTTCCGCGGATCGCTGAAAAACTTCAGACGCTGCATGATGTGGGCTTGGATTACATCAAGCTTGGTCAGCCTTCGCCGACGCTTTCCGGTGGGGAAGCTCAACGTGTCAAACTCGCTAAGGAGCTCGCACGACGCGATACCGGGCGGACACTTTATCTGCTGGATGAACCGACGACTGGACTGCACTTCCACGACATTCGGTTGCTGCTCAAGGTGCTGCAAGATCTAGTCGATCGCGGTAACACTGTGCTGGTGATCGAACACAACTTAGACATTATCAAAGCCGCGGATTGGTTGATTGATATTGGACCTGAAGGTGGCGGTGAGGGTGGTCAATTGGTTTACATCGGCCCGCCCGAAGGAATCGTTGACTGCGCCGGTTCGCATACAGGTAACTCGCTGGCGAAACACTTGGCCGCCAAGCCGATAACGCCCGAAGATGCGCGAAAAAAGAAGAAGGCCAAACCGAAGAGCGTGCCTGCGCCTTCCAAACTGAAAGTTCAATGCGCTTCGGAGCATAACCTCAAAGATGTGTCGCTCGAGCTGGAGCATAACACGATGTCAGTGTTCTGCGGCCCCAGCGGTAGCGGCAAGAGCTCTCTGGCAATGGACACTATCTATGCGGAAGGTCAACGGCGTTACGTTGAGAGTCTTTCGTCGTACGCGCGGCAGTTTGTCGGTCAAATGCCGAAGCCGCGAGTCGACCGTATCGAAGGCTTGGCTCCCGCGATCGCGATTGAACAGAAGACGGTCGCGCACAATCCGCGCAGTACGGTCGGCACGGTCACTGAGATTTATGATTATTTGCGAGTGTTGATGGCGCGGCTGGCGACGCCGCATTGTCCTGATTGTGACAACCCAGTTTCGACACAGACGGCAGACGATATCACCAACCACTTGCTGGCGTTTCCGGAAGGGACGCGACTAGTGTTGGCTGCGCCGCTGCATTGGCAACCTACTGTGGATCCTGACAACCTATGGCAAGACTTGCGAACGTCGGGTTTGGTGCGCGTGCGGGTCAATGGCAAGATGTATCCGCTCGACGAAGTCCCCAGGCTTTCATCCACGGCCAGTTACGACATCGAAGCGGTAGTGGATCGCGTGACGATCTCCGAAGCCAATCGCAGTCGTATCGCTGATAGTGTTGAGTTGGCGTTGTCGCTGGGCACGGGGGTGATGCTGGCGATTGAACCTGACAGCGATGAGGATGAAACGCGCTGGAAAGTGGTGCGGCACAGTCAATTGCTTGCCTGTCGCAAATGCGGCTACAGCATGCAGACGCTCACGCCTCACAGTTTCTCGTTCAACTCGCCTCTCGGTTGGTGTCCTGATTGTGAAGGTATCGGTACGCAGACGGGTACCAGTCCCGCGCTACTGATTGATCCAGGCGTTAGTCTGAACGGCGGTGCGATTCGGATGTGGCCGATCGACAGTGAACTCGGGCCGGTGATGTTGCATTCGATCTGCAAAGCGGCTGGAATACCTGGCGATGTACCTGTTGAAAAATTGACTGCGGGTCAACGGCGTATGTTGCTGTACGGTACTGATGATCGTTGGTTCCGCGCGACAAATGCGAAAGGGATCGAGTTTGAATTTCAGTGGAAGGGATTGTTCCCAACGCTGGAGCAAGCCACGCGTTTGAGCCCTCAGCTGCGTGCAAAATTAGCGCCATTCGTGGCTGAAGTGGCTTGTGCGGCCTGTGATGGATCGCGGCTTAATCGCGACGCGGCCTCTGCGAAGTTCCGAGCATTGACGATCGGTGAGTTAACGCAAGGAACGCTCTCGTGGCTCAGGCAACAATTGTCGGCCTGGAAGCTCGATGATCGCGAGCAGCAGATTGCGGGCGAGTTGCTGCGCGAATTGCTCGCGCGGACTGAATTCCTGTTAGACGTTGGCCTCGAGTACCTTTCGCTTTCCAGACCTGCCAATACGCTCAGCGGTGGAGAGTCGCAGCGTATTCGATTGTCGAGCCAACTGGGGAGCGGATTGTGCGGAGTGTTGTATGTGCTCGACGAACCGACGATCGGCTTGCACCCGCGCGACAATACGAAACTGGTCAGAGCACTTAAAAAGCTGCGAGACCTTGGCAACACATTGATCGTTGTTGAACACGATCGCGATGTGATTGAAGGAAGCGATCAAGTGTGTGACTTCGGGCCTGGCTCGGGGCGCAATGGTGGGCACTTGGTGGGTCAAGGCACACCCAAGCAGCTATCGCGGATGTCGCAGAGCGTTACCGGTCCCTACTTGAGCAACAAGGAGACGATTCCGATTCCTCGCAATCGTCGTTCGACCCACAAAGGCATGCTGGAGCTGCGCGGTGCCAAGGCGAACAATCTGCGCAACATCAACCTGAACATTCCACTCGGGAGGCTAGTGGTCATCACGGGTCCGAGCGGTAGTGGCAAGAGCACACTTGTACACGAAGTGCTTTATCCGTCGCTGCACAAGGTGCTGGCCAAGCAACCGAACAGCGGCGCCTTCGAGTCGCTGGCAGGCGTGAACTTGATCGACAAAGTCATTCGCGTTGACCAGAGCCCGCTGGGTTCAAACCCAAGTTCAACTCCGGCCACTTACACCGGCGTGTTTGACCTGATCCGGCAGCTTTATTCGCAACTGCCCGATGCGCGAGCGGCTGGTTATACGCAGCGGCAATTCTCATTCAACGTCCCTGGCGGTCGTTGCGAGAAGTGTGAAGGCAATGGTCAGATTCGTATCGAAATGCACTTTTTGCCCGACGTGTGGGTCGAGTGCGATAGCTGTCATGGTAAACGATTTACAGAAGATACATTGTCGATCGAGTACCACGGTTTTTCGATCCACGATGTGTTGGAGATGCAGATCGGCCAAGCGGTGGAAGTGTTCGATAACATACCGAAAATCCGGCGGATCTTGCAGACACTCTCCGATGTGGGCTTGAATTACATTTCGCTTGGTCAATCGGCTCCAACGTTATCAGGCGGTGAGGCGCAGCGCGTCAAGTTAGCTGCGGAGCTGGCGCGGCCCGATACTGGCAAGACACTTTACTTGCTCGATGAACCGACGACTGGTTTGCACTTTTCCGACATCGTCAAACTGCTTGAAGTCGTGCAGCGACTAGTCGACTTAGGCAACACGGTGCTGCTTATCGAACACAATCTCGACGTGATCAAAGCGGCGGATTGGGTGATCGATATCGGACCGGAAGCGGGTTGGGAGGGTGGTCAAGTTGTATTTGCTGGTACGCCGGAAGACTTGGTAGAGCATGCCAAGCAAGCCATGCCTGCAGAGCTATCGACCGATACATCACCGAAGGCAATCGTAGCCACCAAGTCGCGTAAGAAACCCCGGGCTGAGAAAGTTGCGGCGAGTTCGGCGGTGCTGCTGCGCAGTCACACGGGTGAAGCATTGATTCCGATGCTTGAGACTGCGCAATACGAAGAGCGCGCGGCTTGGGACGCTAGCGAACTGGCGCGCAAGCAAGATGGCGATTTAGAACTGGACCAGATCGGCCGCGACACACTGTTACCTTGGCAAGCCGACGGTCGGCGGTGGCATACGATTGATAGTGTGGACCGCAAAGGTGAACCGATCCGCTGGGACCGCGAGCTGCTGATCAAGATTGCGGATGCGATTGAAGCCGACGGCGGTTTTTCACCGATCAGTTGGGAGAATCGCAGCATTGTCGAAGTGAGCGGTCCAGTGAAAAGCAAAGGCTGGTTCATGCATGCGATTACAGCCGAGACTTGGTTGTTGAAACTGAAGATACGTGTTCCACGTCGCGCGTTCACCAAGAATCAGTTGGAGAGTGTAGCCAGCATGCCGACGCTCAATCAGATGGAGAACATCGAGCAGTATGGCAATGAGCCGCGGGTTCGAGCCAAAGCGGCCGGTGCTTGGATGGAGCTTGAATTGCGACCGCACACTTTAGCGGAGCTTGACACGCCGAAATTTTGGAAATGGTTTGGCGAAGCGATGAATGCGTTTCTTGGCAGGACGCTGAACGATTCACCCGCTGAGGAACCGGTCAGTGCGGAGAAGCACATGCCATGGAAAGTCCTTAAACAACGTTGGCATTCGCTTAGGAAAGGATTTCCGCCCGGGCGAACGATTGTCTGGCCTGCCGAAACACTAAGTGTCTTTATCCAATCGGTTCATCAAACCTCGGGTGAAGGTCGCTGGCGGTGGGACGAACAAACCCATGCTCGCTACTATTTGCCAGGACAAGAGGAACCTTGGATCACTTTGCACACGAAACGCCCTGAAGCCCTGATTGCAGTACTGACCGGACCGCCAGGATTTGTACCTGGGGGCCTGAAGGATTCGTTGCCTGTTCCGGTTCAGATTACGACTCGGGGCGATGCGGCGGAACAATTGCAGATTTCCTTTACGGAACTTCAGCAACCGCGGGATTCATCGGTCAAAAAATTGTTGGCGGCGCACCTGGAGTTTTTCCACTCCAAATCGGTCTAACAAGCGAGCTGGAGTTTACCCAAGCAACGGTATTTGTCTGAACTACACTTGGTTTCGTCCCGCGATTTTCGTTAGGATGGAAAATGAGCAACAGGGCGGAATCAGGAAAACTAAGCAACACACGCAACGATTAGCTTGAAATGACAAGCGAAATCGCATCGCATAAATCGAACTACTACGGAGCAAATCCATGTTAAAAGTTACACGCATTGCTATGTTCCTCGCGATCATCGCGCTGCCAACGGTGAGTTGGGCGCAGAACGAAGGCTTGGACAAGTTGGATGAAGCGACCAGTCTCAAGTTGGACGCCAAGACCCCTGAAGAGCTGAAGAAGGTCATCAAGCTTTGTGACGAAGCGATCAAAGCAGGACTGGACGAAGGCAACAAGGCCTTGGCGGATCAAGTTCTGGCAGCCGCTGCGTTCCAACGCGCTCAGATGATGGTGCAGCAGTTACCACGGGTTGCAAACAATCCCGGCGCGGTTCGCCGACTGCGCGAAGAAACGCTGGCGGATCTTGATAAAGCACTGGAAGCAAATCCAGAGCTTGTCGAAGCGTTGCTGTTGAAGACTCGCTTGGAGGCGCCTCCTCTGGGAACTCGTGAGAGCGCGATGAAGACCATTACTAAAGCTATCGAACTATTGAAAGATAAGCCGGTCGATCAAGCCAACGCGTACATGCTGCGCGCGGGTCTGCAGGAAAGCACGGAAGATAAACTGAAAGATTTGCAGAAAGCCATCGAATCGGATTCGACCAATTCGGACGCCTGGAAAGCCAGAATTGCGGTGCTGTTAGGAAGCAATAAACTCGAAGAAGCGATGACAGACGCCGAGAAGTTGTTGGAGAAAGAGCCCGAGAACATGTTCGCGCTCGAAGCTGCCATCACAGCTCTGTTTGGTTTGAAGAAATACGAAGAGGCGGTCAAGCTACTCACCACTCGGATCGAAAAATCACCTGGCGTGGGACCTATTTATCGAGCGCGAGCCAAAGCCTATGCGTTGCAAGAAGAGGCGGATAAAGCGCTCGCCGATCTCAATAAAGCGATTGAGCTAGATGCTAAAGACGCCGAATCGCTGTTGCTACGTAGTCGACTGTACTTCGGCAAAGGCGAAGTGGAGAAGGCCAGCCGCGATGTGAGCGATGCTTTGGAGTTAGCGCCTGATGCTGTCGACGGAATCCTCATGCGGAGCTTGGTTGCGTCGCAAGAAGGTCGATTTGCGGATGCGATCAATGACCTCGAGATGTTGGTTCGATTCGACCCGACTCAAGTTCGCTGGGTCATTCAGCTCGGTTCGCTCTATCAAGCGGACAAGCGTCCGCGATTAGCGATCAAGTTGATGGATGAGTTGGTCAAGCAAAAGCCAGAAGAATGGAGTGCTTTCCGCGTTCGTGGCGATGCAAAGTTGAGTATCAATGATCATGTGGGTGCTATCGCCGACTACGAATCAGCGATCAAGTTGATTGAGGACAAGTCGGAAAACAAAGGTGCTGATGATGAAGATCCGGACTACAGCGGTCTTTTGAATAACCTTGCATGGGTTCTCTCCACTTCGCCTCAAGATGCAGTTCGAAATGGAAAACGCTCGCTCGAGCTGGGCCTGAAGGCTTGCGAAGTAACCGAGTACAAACAAGCACACATCGTCAGCACACTAGCTGCTTGCTACGCCGAGACAGGTGATTTTGAGAATGCTCGCAAATGGGCAACCAAGGCCGTCGAACTCGGTGCCGAAGACAAAAACGAGCAGCTCGACCAATTGAAGAAGGAACTGGAGAGCTACAAGGAGAACAAGCCTTGGCGTGAAGAGCAAAAGACTGAAGAGAACAAAAAGCCGCTCAACGCTGCGGGCGAAGTAATCGAAACGTAGTGCTTTGTCCAGATTTAATTTTAGGGTTGATCGTACTTGGGTGGCACGCTCTGAGGCTTTGCGAAGGGCGTGTTTTGAGCGACATAAGCCACGCCCTTCGCAAAGCCTCAGAGCGTGCCACCC
>JANPLP010000739.1:0-11708 GCA_031426595.1 Planctomycetia bacterium
GTCATCGCACACGCACCAGCGCGACATGTTGGATGCCAGTCCAGTTTGGTCAGGACAAGTGCGATTGGTCTATGCGAAGCGATTCTACCATGGGAGCAGTTGCGGTGAGCTGCCTGGGTTCCAACCCGAGATCGATTCAAGGCCCGTTGGCGACGCTAAACCCCTACTATCCCGCAGCGACGAGCAAGCGGTGGGCGATTCGGCCCTACCACCTACTGGCCAGAAAGCGGCTTGTTTTTTGCCGTTGAGGGCTCGAGCAGCTCATGCACTATTGATTGAACCTGGGGTTCTATGGTAACCTATCGCCTCGCAAACTACGGCAAAAGCTGAGAATGTCGCGATTTCATACAAACCAAGTCGTATGCTGGAGAGAATCTCGTGGGAGTGAAGAAGACGGGCAAAGGTAGAAGGAAGATCGGACGCAAGAAACGCCGTATGCGTGCACGTATTCGCCATCGCAAGAAATAGCGACCGTTACCTCTTGCCGTAGCTGTGCCTGAAATGGCAAGCTGGCAAAGAGCGAATTGAAAGCGCCGTGAGTTCGCGTGCGCTGAATTCCGCTTGAAGTAATCATTCACTCAACCTCGGCAGGCCCCCAAAGCCTGCCTGGTTTCGTTTGTAGACGCCCCTTTCTGAATTGCCAATCTGCTAGATTACTGAACTGCCCGCTCGTCGCGTTACCGGCGAAGCCTTACCCACGCAGCAGGCTGCAGTAGTATGCTGCATGCTTCATGATTCACGCCCCGGCACCGTCGCAGTGACGTGAAACGACCAAGCAGCCGCAGCATCACTGACCATTTCCAGTTACCACGAAAACCGCGCGGAACTTAGCCCATGCTCAATCAAGCTTTTTCAAGAATCATTCTCACTTTCTCCCTTGCAAATTTCGGTTTCGTCGGACTCGTGACCAGCCTGCATGCTGAAGATTGGCCGCAATGGCGAGGACCGCGACGAGACGGAGTCTGGCAAGCCGAGGGGATAGTTACTGAGCTGCCCGAGGGGAAATTGCCTTTGGTTTGGTCCACAGAAATTGGATCAGGATACTCTGGGCCGACAGTCGCTAACGGCAAAGTCTATGTCATGGACCGCACCGACACCGATGAGCGTGTCTTGTGCCTGGACTCAGCGACCGGTAAAGAGATTTGGGTTCACAGCTATCCCGCTGCGTACACGGTCAGCTACAAAGCCGGGCCGCGGGCGAGTGTCACAATCGATCAAGGTAAAGCTTACTCCGTCGGCTCTATGGGGCATTTCTACTGCTTCAATGCCCAGTCGGGCGAAGTACTTTGGAAACGCGATTTGCAAACTGAATACGACATTCAGATGCCCATTTGGGGAATCGCATCTTCGCCTTTGATCTATAAGGAGTCGGTTATCTTGCAGGTCTCTGGGGCGAATGGAGCGTGCATGGTCGCCTTCAAAAAATCTGATGGGAAAGAAGTCTGGAGGGCGTTAGATGAGCGTGCCGGCTATTCATCGCCGATCATCATTCAACAAGCTGGCCAAGACGTGCTGGTATGTTGGACTGGGGAAAGCCTCTCGGGGCTAGATCCCAACACTGGCAAAGTTCATTGGACACACCCGATGCTGCCTCGCAATATGCCTATTGGTATTGCCACCCCAACCTTTGATAACGAATGTGTTTTTGTCTCCAGTTTTTATGACGGTTCGCTGATGGTCCGAGTCCCCAAGGACAGTTTGACTTCCTCAGTGATCTGGCGATCGATTGGCAAGGACGAACAGAATACCGCTTCGCTCCATGCGATGATTGGAACTCCGCTAGTGGATGGTGCACATATTTATGGAGTAGATAGTTATGGTGAAATGCGCTGCCTGAACGCTGAGACAGGCGAGCGAATCTGGGAGGACCTAACAGCAGTTCCCAAAGAACGCTGGTCAACGATCCATATGGTACGTCAAGCAAATTCAGAGATCGTGTGGATGTTTAACGAGCGCGGCGAGTTGCTCATGACTCGGCTGGATCCGAGTGGACTCAAGATTATCGATCGTTGTCAGTTGATCGAGCCAACTCGAGCTCAGTTGCCCCAACGTGGCGGTGTTTGCTGGTCGCATCCAGCCTTTGCTGAGCAAAGTATTTTTATTCGCAACGACAATCGCATCGTCCGCGCGTCACTCGCTAAACCTTAGCCGTGCTTTGATTTTCAACCGCGCCCCACGTGGCGAGACTCAAGGCAGGTAATTTTTGACGGCAAGACGACCGAGGGTTACAGAGCAACCATGGCGGCATTGCAGACATGCACTTCTAACTTCGCGACCAAGTCCGCGGTGTTAAACGGCTTTAAGATGTAATCGTTGGCCCCCGCCTGTAGGGCTTCCATAATGTGCGACTTCGTCGCATTGGTTGACTGCATCACGATAGGACACTTATTGCCAGATTCCCGCAGTGCACGAATGACTTCGACACCGCTGTCGCCGGGCATATTCCAATCGATGATGGCCATATGGTACGGCGTTTCGCTAAGCATACTAATCGCTTGTGCTGCATCGCAAGCTTCATCGCAATCCGGTACTCCCAGTTCCAGCAACGCGCGTCGAATCACACAGCGTATCAAGCTGGAGTCGTCGACTACTAACGTGTTCATATTCAATACTCCAAATCAGTTGTTGGCCGCTGCGGGCTTGAGCTGCACATCAGCTTCGAGGTTAGGTTGCTAGCGCTCGCAAAGGTTTTGTTCCGGTTGTTTTCTGATTGGCTGATTCGCCGAGCGATGCTACATGGCAGAGAATTCTTGGACCAATCTGTTCTAACAGTAACACTTCGCTCGCAGCCTGAATTTCAATCGCGCGAGCTGGCATACCAAAGACAGCAGAGGTTTTGCGATCTTGAGCGATGGTCCTGGATCCCTGTTTATGCAATCGTAGTAATCCCACTGCGCCGTCCTCACCCATGCCCGTTAACAAAGCGGCAATCACGGAAAAATGTTTGTGCCGCGCCAACGAGTTAAACAAAACGTTTATGCTCGGCGTAATGCGTTCAGTTGCGACTACAGAGAGCACCCGGATTCTTCCGAAACGATCAATTTCCATGTGATGTTCGGGAGGTGCGACATAGACGCAGCCCCATTTCAAGGTTTCTCCATCTTCGGCAACTGACACTTTCATTTGCGTGGAATGCTGGAGCCCCTGGATCAACGAAATCAAAAATCGGTCTGATATGTGTTGCGCTATGAGCACCGGTGGGGAATTGGCGCTTAGACGCCATAGGATTTCATGAAGCGCCACCGGACCACCGGTACTAGCCCCCAGAGCGATAACAGTTGGCCGCATTGAAAACGATGGCACGCCTTGACGTTTCTCAAGGGACCGAGCCTCGACGTTGCTGAAATAGGGTGAGGTTCTTTTCACATTACTAACCATCTGCGATTGAACTTGAAAAATGGCTTTCATGACCTGCGACAATTCAACAACGAATCGCTGGATTTCCGCAGTTGACGTTTTTGCGGCAATAGTCCGGACCGCTCCGAGCAACTGGTACTTTTCCTCCACCTTCGAATCAAGGTCGCGATCGGTCGCAACCACCACGACGGGAAGAGGGTGATGACGCATCAATAGTCCCAAAAATTCTCCCGCGGACATTCGCGGCAATTCCATTGCCAAAATAATCATGACTGGGTCCTGCGATGCAATCATTTCGCGTGCCTGGAATGCATCGGCGGCGGCGCGAACGGTTAAGACAGAGTCAGTTGCAGCGAGACAACGCGCGATGATCTCGTGGTTTCGCGCTGACAAACCAACAACTAAAATGTACGACATAACGTCTTACTTCCTACTGCGACTTTGTTAGTCCGCGCATTGATGCGAGTTGTTGTGTACGGATACTGCCGCATAGGAAGAGCTTTCGAGCGGTGAAGGTGCAGCAGCGAGATTACGAAAAACGCTGGCGCGTTCGTTAGCCATTTGTGGAATTAAGTTTCGAATCTGTTCCGAGGCACCAACATATAGCAAGCCGCCCGTTCTCAGTCTGCTGGTGACAGTATCCAGAATCGCACGCCGAGTTTTCGTGTTGAAGTAGAGCAGTACATTGCGGCAAAAGATCACATCAATCTCGTGCGGTACGCGAGGAGGTGATTCACATAAGTTCACGTTGCGAAAAATGACCAATTCACGCAGTTGCTTATTTACGCGAACCAGTGTTTCGCCCGTACATTCCGAACGCTTGGAGGGCTCAAAATGAGTTCGGTGCAGCGGATTCAGTTTCTGGATAGAAGACGCAGTGTAAAAACCTTGATATGCATCCTGAAGCACACGGTTTGAGATATCCGTGGCCAGAATTCTTATATCATGAGCCACAACACCTGCTTGCGCTGCGGCCTGCAGCGCCGTGATTGCAAGCGAGTAAGGCTCCTCACCCGTGCTGCAGGCAGCGGACCAAAGACGGACCCTTCTCTGCCCACTTTCAAACAGACGGACAAGTTCGTCGCGCACGTGCATGAACTGATCTTCATCGCGAAAAAATGAAGTAAAGTTCGTCGCGACCGAATCGATCAGCGCTTGACGCTCGGCAGTTGCAGCGGGTGAAGCGACTAACTCGTAGTACTCTTCAAACGAAGCGATGCCAAGTTCGGCAAGCCTCGCTGAAACTCGATTGACGAGCATTGTGGAGCGGTTATCAGCCAATTCGATACCGGCGATACGGGTTATCAGTTTGGCAAACTTCCGAAAAGTCTCTTCAGTGATCTTCACAGTGATCTTCACAGTGAATAACTCTACTTTCATCTAGTCAAACGTACTTATACTTCTCAGCTTTCGGATTCATGGAACATGTGGGGCGAAAACAGCACGATAAATTTCAGAGCGAATCAACTCACGCTGACGGGTCGCTCAACGATTAAAAGTCGGCAAAGTCCTTGGAATCGAACGGGATTAAATCCTCGGCACTCCGGCGCTGCTTCCGTTTAGCAGGCGGACGATTTCGAGTTAGCTCGGATCTCTTGGCAGGCTTTTGCTTCCGAGCGAACTTTGTTACTTCGTCGCCGAATTTGAATGCCGTCAAGAGTTGATCCAGTTCGCTGAGGCGCACGCGCATGCGAATCGCCTCGTCGGAAGTCTCACCACTTTCGGCAGCCGACTCTTGAAGCGCGCTGTCCAGTTGAGTTACCGAACGGCTGATTTGTTCAATGCCCAACGCTTGCTCGCTGCTCGCGGAGGCTATTTCCTTCACACATTCGCTGCTGCGTTCGGCCCAGGTGCATATCTCCGTTAAGATCGTTGACACTTCGTTGGCGAGGTTTACCCCTACAGCAGTTTCCGATAACGATTGCTCGGTCATGCGAGCGGTTGTGTTGGCGGCTTCGGCGCTGCGCATAGCCAAATTGCGGACTTCATCGGCCACCACGGCGAATCCTTTACCCGCTTCACCTGCTCTGGCCGCTTCGACGGCAGCATTCAAAGCCAGCAAGTTGGTTTGGAATGCTATGTCGTCGATCGTTTTGAGTACAGTGGTCTGCTCGTCCCCCACTTTCTTGATCCGTTCAATCGCTAATACAAGCTCCCGGACTTGCATAGCGCCGCGATTCGACGACTTTCGAGTGCTTTCAGATACATCTTTGGCGATGCGAGCACTATCGGCAGATTGACGAGTCATAACAGTCATCTCCTCGAGGCTGCTCGCGATCTCTACGAGCGCCGCTGCCTGCTCTGTCGCATTGCGAGCCACCGTTTGGCTATACTGTTCGACGTTGTCAGATGTCGAATAAGCTTCCCGATTACTATTGCGCACTCGCGCTAAGGTCCTTGCCATGCGATCGATGGCTGCGTTTAGCCCTTGTTGCATCATCGCGAAATCGCCTTCATAGTTGCCGGTCAAACGCTTCGTGAGATCACCGCTCCCAATGGCGGTGATGACTGTCAAGATCTCGCTATTGATGGTTGTCAGCGATGCGTTCAATTGATTCAGCGCGCCGGCGAGCTGCGAATATATCCCTTCAAACTGTGTCACATCGCAGCGGTGATGAAGTTCACCATTATCTGCATAGGAAATTTGCCTAGACACCTCGTCATGAAGAGAATTCAGAACGGAGCTAACTTTGCCAACGGCGTTGAGAACTTCACCAATTTCATCACCACGCCGTGTTCGCACTTGAACCGAAAGTTCGCCCGCAGCCAGTTGAGTTGCGACGGAAGTCAGGTTCTTCAGTGGCTTGATGAACTGATATTGGCAAAACAAGTAGCTGAATAATGTAGTCATAAGCACGGTCCCCACCAGAGCTGCGATTTGACCAAACAGCGATCGTTTGCTAGTCGCGAAACGATCAAGTGCTCGCGCCTCGACCTTTTGATTCAGGTCGAAGAAGAGATCTGCCAATCGCTTCAACTTTTCAGAATTGGCCGAATCCCAAGCCTGCTTATGGTCGGCAACCGTGTTACCGCGAACCAGCTGCTCGATCTCGCTGCGTAGCTTTGTAACATTCAAGTAGACAGCGCTTTGCATGTAGTCTTTGAGTACTACCTTGACTCCACTGTCCTGCATGTCGTCCACGACCTCCGACAAGTGCATTTCTTGTTGGAGCTGTGAAGACTGCCATGACTTGAAGGCTGCGATCGAGAGGCTCTCTTGATTGAGCACATCGTTGATGATGTCTCGCTCACGGGCCGCGTACTCAATATTGCACAATAAATGTCGAACTGCGGCCTCTTCGACGTGGCAATCCCTGTCATCCGTCAGTTCAATGATTCGACTGATTAAGTTGAGCAAAGTGTCATTCAAGTTGTCGAACGGCAATGCAACTTGCGCCGCAGGCGTGCTTGCATCGATAGGTAATTGTCGCTGATGCCTCACCGCATAAAAATGCTCGCTAATCTGAGTCATCGACTTTTCCAGCTCGGGCATCTGCTTCATGTTCGCCACGGGTACGCTGGCGAATTCCGCGTCCGTCCTTTGGGCAGCGAGCCGTGAGTCGGTTCGGTCGCCTGCTGCTGGCCCGACGACAGCTTGCAGCGTCTGAAATCTTTCCTCTTGCAGAGCTAAGACAAGTTTCGAGAGAGGCATCACGAGCTCCCGAATCTCGATCGCTCTACTCGTCTTCTTCGACTCGCTCCACTGTCGTTGAATCATCATGGCGGAAAGCAGCACGGCCATAGCTGTCGGAATGGAGACCAGGAGAAACAGTTTGCTTTGGATTTTCATATTACCGTTCTTGCTAATTCTCTTACTGGATTTGGTTGGCAAGCTATTTTGCGTGCAGAGTGCGTTGATCGATGAGACTGGAGAAGAAAACTTAAACTGGGTTGGCTAAAGCCAGTCGGGCCTGCCTGCCGCGGTCGTCACTGTTCGCGTGAGCTTCGCTGTATGCAAAAGTGATGGCTTCTTTGAGTTGTGCAACCAGCGTGTTTGCGTCGACGATTAGCTTTGCACTGCTATTAATTTTTGCGACCGCGCTGAATACCAGCTTGTCCGAAAACTTCGCCATCGCCGGCGCAGCATCGATCATGTCATTGGGGATACGAGCCACTTCCGATACGGAATCGATCTTGAGACCGAGTTCCACTAATTCGTCATCACATTCCAAGGAGACGATCATAAAACACTCGCGGTCGCTGCGGCACGGTTCGTAGCGAAAGCGCTTGCGCAGGTCGATCATCGGTACAATGCGGCCACGCAAGTTTGTAACGCCCAGCAAAAAGTCGGGTGCTCCAGGTACCGGAGAACAGGTGATCGAAGTGATTATCTCCGTAACATGCTCGATAGCGATGGCGTAGTCGGAAGCATCAAGCTGGAATATGAGGAACGCATTGGATTTCTTTGCGACGGGCGTTGCGGATTCTAATGCAAACATAATTTGAGCTTCGAGAATCTTGGATCGAGTTTAGGAAAGGTTGCTGCAGACCGCGTTGAGATCTAACACAAAGCCAATGTTGCCATCCGAGAGCAGGGCGCCCCCCGCGAAAAAACTTGCACCTGCAAGCACACCGCCCAGCGGTTTAATGACGACGGGTTGCTGGCCGAGCACTTCATCAACGATCAATCCATGCTGCTTACCGCCCGATTCGACCACTATCACTACTTGGCCATGTTTCAACGACTCCGCGTGTGGCGCCCCGATCACCTGCCCAAGAGGTTTTACGGTTAGGTACTGGGAGCGAAATCGCATCAATTGACATTCAACGTTGCCGGAGAACTCGAGCGACGCGTATTGAACCTGCTGGACGACCGACAAAGTGGGAATGATGAAGCAACGATCGCTGATGCGGACGACTGTTCCGTCGATTATCGAGAGCGTCAGTGGTAGCTCGAGCGTAACGGATGTTCCTTGTCCCCATTCCGAAGCAATGGAAACTAAGCCTCGCATGGCTTCAATATTCTGGCGTACCACATCCATGCCAACTCCGCGGCCCGATATCTCCGTCACCTCAGAAGCAGTCGAGAAGCCCGGCCTAAAGATCAACTCATCAATCTCGGCGTCTGTCAGTTTGGATTTCGGGTCCACTAACGAAAGTTTGATCGCTCGTTCAAGTATCTTGGGGCGGTTCAAGCCCAGACCGTCATCGATGATCTGCAGATGGACACAGCCTGCACGATGCTCCGCCTTCAGCCAAATCGTGGCGACAGCGGGTTTACCAGCCGCCAGGCGTTCTTCGATAGTCGATTCAATTCCGTGATCTATTGAGTTGCGAATCAGATGGACGAGCGGGTCCGCGATGCATTCAAGTAACGTTTTGTCGACTTCCGTATCCGCTCCCACAATCTGGATATCGACTTGCTTGTTGAGCTGTGCCGACAGGTCGCGAACCATACGTCTCATTTTCTGCAGCACGGTTCCAATCGGAACCATCTTGAGAGTCAAGCTAAGTTGCTGGACCTCGCGAACAACTTTCCGCAAACGTGATGAAACGGACGTGGCCGTCAAACTATTGCGACTTCGCAGTTCCCTTTGCACCATCGCATCGGTTATTACCAGCTCTCCGATCAAATCGATAAGCTGTTCTAGTCGCTTGCCGTCAACTCGCAACGAGTCAGATTGCGACGCGGATTTCTTGCGCGACTTGGGCGCTTGAACTTCTTTATCGACGCGCTGACAATTTTTGAGCTCTTTAAAGTTTTCGTCGCTGCACTCGCCAGTGCGATTTAGTTGCTCGAGGCAAGTAATCAAAACGCTGTGCGGCAAAGGGCAGACGAGCGGCTGTTTAGCTGCATGACAAGCCGCGAAGGATTTGATCTGCGCACTGATCGCATCGACGGCAAAGAGGATGACCTCAAATGTATTATGACATAGCTGGATCTGTCCCTCGCGAACCTGCACCAGCACCCCTTCACACAGGTGCGAAATCGTACTCAGGGATTTGAGATCAAGCACTCCCGCCGAGCCCTTGAGAGAGTGTATCGCTCGGAATAAGCCGTTTATTGATTCGTCATCAGGAGTTTTGCTTTCCATATTGAGCACTATCTGTTCTGCACTCTGCAGATGCTCTGTGGAATCGTTAAGAAACTCCCGAATGAACTGTTCGTCATTGCACACGCAATGCTCGATCTGATCCGCGAGATTTTGACTCTCATCATCGCAGGGCGAAGCATGGAGGGACGCGGCCAACGCGGAAACCCCAACGGACGCAGCGAGCGATTGGCTCTTTCGCAACGCGGGTGATTTTTCGGGGAATAGAAGTTTCTGAAGAGCCGTATCGGCGTTGCTGAAATCGAAGTTTTGCGAGGATTCGAAAGCCGTCAAGATGCGCTGGCATAGCTCGATGACTGCGAAGCGGCCTGAAACAGTTTCAACAAGTTTAGCTGAACAACTGTCAGCGGCCGTTTCAGAAATGAATGCGAATGCGGAAAGGCGATTTTGCTCAAGTTCACTTGCTAAGCGGCGAAGCGCTTCGTCCAGTTGGTCGAGCGTGCATGAATCTTCCTGAGCGATTCTGGTAACGTAATTCAGTGCGTCACGCCATCTTGTCGGTTGCATCGAAAAACGCCTCGCGTTCACCGTTTCGTTGCATACGATGCCCCACATCGAAGGATGCAAAAACTCTGGTGAACCAACGAAACCTAGCTCACAACCTAAAGGTCATGTCGTTACGAGCGACTTTAGACCATTTACCGAAAGAAACCGGTTTGAAAGGGGTGGAAAAGAACGGTTGTAACGGTTGAAGCAAAGTTTGCGTGCCAACCTGCTTCTAATGCGGTTCAGATGTAGACAGGGAAGCAGCCAACAAGGTGTAGAACCTTTGAACTTTTGAAGTCGCGCTCGACCGCTCATGCTCAGCTCTCCCGACCGCAGCTTAGATTGCCGGGAGACGCCGTAGAAGTTATTGTGCCGCAGTGTGAAAGCTAATTTGTCTCTTTGAGTCGAATGTTTTTGAACTCGGCCCACATGGGTTTCCCGGCATGCAGTTGCAGTGCCAGCACCCCTTGGGACAACGCTAGTTGGGGATCGTTATCAGTAAAGTCGAGAACCAAAGTGCCGTTGAGGTAGTGTTTTACATTCTTCCCGTTTGCGACGATAACAACATCATTCCATTCGTTTACTTTCATCAGTTTTTGAAATCCGGCTTCGTCCAGCAAAGTGCTTTCGACTACCTTCTTTCCATCCGTCCAACTTGCTTTCTCACCGACTAAACAAATCCGCCCACGCTTGCCTCCTTCGTCGTAGATAAAACTGGAGGTATTCGGGAATTTGTCTTCGTTACGCAATTCGTGTTGGTACCCGCGGACGACCCACTTGTTTTTGACGTTTCCGTCGGTGACATGTTTCGATCGATATTGAATGCCTGAGTTATTGGTCGCATTGCATCTAAAGGAAAGATGCAGTTCGAAGTCCTTGGGTGTACCCCCCTGCCAAATGAGAAACGTATTTCCTTTAGCTGGATTCTGCTCAGTGGTCTCCCCGTGGATCACCCCATCACGAACTGACCATAGAGTCGGGTCACCATCCCAACCGCTGAGATCTTTACCATTGAACAATGGCTTGAGATTCTCTGCAGCTACGGGGGACTTGGTATCTGCAGGGGATTTAGTTGCGTCTTGCGTATAGGCAGGGATAGCTGCGAAAGTGCATAACAGAAACATAGGTATACGAAACATGGTCTCTCCAGGTAGGTTGATTGAAAAAAGTTGCGGGGAGTCGTGGCGGGGATTTGTGAGATTGATCCGGTGCGATCCGCAATTCTAGTTGAGTGCCTATTCTAGTCGATAGTTGCACGCGATAGTGTATGCGCTGGGTCGTGATTTTGAGCGCCCAAAGTTGGATAAACAAACAAACAGCTGGTTTTGGGGAGTAGAGGTGTTGCTCTGGACGAGAGTTACAGTCCGGTAAGGCATGGTACTTTGCGTGGCACGCCCGAAAGTTAATCTGCTTGATCGGCACTCCCGCAAGTCTGCATGCGATCGCCCAATCATACGTTGACGCGAGTTCGATCCCCCGCCTGGTTCACGTCCGGCGAACTGTAAGGCAATGTGACGCTGCTTACATCGCGACTGAGCGAAGCTCGGAAGTCGGGCAAGATCGACTCTACAAGTTCACGCTCAACGATTTCGATGGTCTCGTTGACGTTGAGATTGCCTTTTGTGACTTGAGCTGAGTTGAGAAGATACAAGCCAGGAACACTGGATACCACTGGCGGCAGTTGCTCCGAATAGCGCAGCGTGGGTAGGGCCATCACATGGCGAGCCCGCGCTGTTTGAATCGCTGCTACTTGGGACCGAGCAAAATTTGGATACATTTTTTCGAGCGTCGCTAAGCAGCGCTCATGAATCG
>JANPLP010000740.1:0-6841 GCA_031426595.1 Planctomycetia bacterium
CTTGGCATTCAAAGTGCAGCCTTACTATGCTGCTACCTTGGATAGAACTGTATTGCTTTGCTTGCACAACCCATGGTGCTTTTTCCCTTAAACCCGTGCCATTCCTCTCTGACACTAGCTTGGAAACACTCGATGCGCGAACACGGACCATGGAAGATTTTGAAGTCCGAACAAATGTACAGCGACCCGTGGATTCAAGTCTTCCGCGACCAAGTTCAACGGCCTGACGGTAAACCGGGAACTTATGCCACAGTTCACCTTAAAGCCGGCGTGTGCGTCATTGCTGTGGATGGTAAGAATAACTTGCATTTGACTAAAGAGTTTCATTACGCTGTAGGCCGCGTCACCATCGAAGGAGTTAGCGGGGGCATCGAAAGCGACGAATCGCCTGATCTTGCCGCCACTCGCGAACTTGCCGAAGAACTGGGAATCACTGCCCGCCGCTGGACAAAACTCGGAACCGTCGACCCGTTTACCGCCGCAATTCTTTCTCCGGTTGAAATCTACCTGGCCGAGGACCTGTCGTTCGACGAAACCAACCCAGAAGGAACCGAGCTTATCGAGCATGTAATAATGTCTCTCGACGAAACGGTCCAAGCAGTGATTAATGGTGTCATCACGCATGGACCGACATGCGTCGCTATCCTGCGAATCGCCCTTCTCAAACGAGCAAAGTAGAACTGTGTTTGAACTGCAAATCTTGTTCGGAAACATCATCGCGCCCGCGGCGATAGTGCTGGCCAGTTGGTTGGCCTGTGCCGCGTTGCCGAAGGCCCGCCGCAATCGACTGACTCCGTTTGTGGTTGCGACGAGCAGTAGTGCCGCGATTTGGGTCGCCTTGGCCGTCCGTAATGGATTTGCGTGGTGGCCTGAAGATGCCTGGCAAAAAGTCCCAATTGCCGCGTTCATCGTTTCTGCCGTCTCGATGATCGCAGAGTTGTATCGATCTCCGACCGCTATTCCGGCCGTTAATCAAGTCGATCCAACCAACAACGTGCCTCGCACTAACTCCGCCTCAGCGATCGTTCAGTGGGCCGTCATCACGATCTTCGCAACAGCAGCGGCTTGGCTGATCTTTCCGCGCGGCGATACGTGGGCGGAACTCCAAAGTCAACAGAACCCATGGTGCCTGGTGATCGCTCTCTCGGTCAGCCTAGCGTGGTGGGGCATTTCCGGCTGTCGCCCCGCTGTTGCGGTCACGGTTGGTTTTGCCACTCTACCATTACTGATCGCGAGCGCATTTTTAACCGCGCTGTCGATCATGAAAATCACCGAACCGCTGATTGCGATCGCTACCGTCATTGGTTTGTGCAGTCTCATTGACTTGCGTCTTACGGCTGGCCGGACGCTGCCAATTATGTTTTCTCCAACGATCTTTGCGATGTCGAGCTTCATCGCGCACGCCAGCTTTCAGAGCTATCTCGGTTTGCCGCGCACGCTTTACTTTCTTGCTATGCTCAGCCCTGCAATCGTTGCACTCGTCGCGAGAATGTCGCAGCGAAAATCGAACCTTGTCGCCATCCTTGCCACTCTCGCCACAGCCTTGGCCCTCGCCGCCGCCATGGCAAGCTGGACTTACGTGGCGGGCGAGGTCGGTGCCGAACCCGAGTGGTAGGCCCTTACTCAATGCCGTCCGCATCGGTGTACCATTCGACCAACTCATCGCGCAGACGTTCCATCGACGGCTGGTAAATGTACATCATGTGGCCCCCTTCATAGTTGCTGACCGTGATGTTGGATTGCAGCGATTCGTCCAATCCCAAATGGTCGAGCGTGTACTTCATCGCAAAGTGCGGAGTGGCGAGGTCATAATAGCCGCACGCAACATAGAGTTTCAGGTACGGGTTGGCTGTCATCGCCGATCGCAGCGAATCCGTTGCATCGACAAAGCGACCCGTAAACGAATCGTAATTCCAAGGTTGCACGTTGCCAGTCAGAATCTCGTAGACGCGAGGCTGTTCATAATCCAATTGCTCGCGCAAGTACTGATTCATGGTCGAGGTGAATGGACCAAAGATGGCGGCTCCACTCGGGTCATACTCGGCCGACTCGCCTACGCGATCGCGATCGATACCTTTGTAACGGCTATCAAAACGACCGATGGTGCGGCCTTCTTCGCGCATCAATTCTTTGCCAAAGCTTGACATGGGGACTCGCAAATTGCTCCGTCGCAAGTAGTCTTCTTCCAAACCTGTTAAGCGACTCAGCGCGGTGACCACCTCATCCACTTTCTTTGGCTTCGCTGAAGCACCCTGGAGCAAAACGTCCGCGTAGCCCCCCAGCGCGAGCGCCTCTGCTTGTGCGACCACGCGTGCAACTGGCAGCGCCTGCAGCTCGTCGCTCAATTGTCCGTGATACCAAGCTGTGGCTGCGTAAGTGGGCAAGAAACAAATGTACGGCAAGTCATTCCCTTCACCGAATCGCAAAGTCTGAAAGTTAACCGCTCCTGAAACGATAATGATGCCATTCAACTCAAAGTTGTAACGCGATTGCAGGTAGCTGGCCAAGCCCGCTGCGCGTATCCCACCGTAGCTCTCGCCCATCAGGAACTTGGGACTTTCCCAGCGACTGTAATGCGTGGTCCAGTCATGTATGAACTGCGATACACTGCGCACATCTTCTTGGTACCCATGAAATTGCGACTTGTCCTGCTTCTCGGCTGGACGACTGTAACCAGTGCTTACGGGATCGATAAAAACCAAGTCCGTGACATCGAGCAACGAGAGCGGATTCTCGCTCAATTGAAACGGAGGACGCAGCGGCGTAGCGTCGTCGGGCAGCACGATACGTTTTGGTCCAAGCATGCCCAGATGCAGCCAAACACTGCTGCTGCCCGGCCCACCGTTGAAGGCAAATGTCAGTGGCCGAGTAGCATCTTCACTGTCAGTCCGGCGGTAAGCGATGAAGAACACGTCGGCTTTCTCGTCTCCGCTATCGGATGTTTGAGCGAGCGTTCCGGTTTCGACCGTGTAGTGAACAACCTCCCCCGCGATCTCAACGGAACCCTCTGTACTTACGGTCCGTACCTTGTAACTTTGTGTTACTGGTTTTTCGTCTTTCTTCACTTCTCCTTTCGTATCTGCTTTGGGTTCCGATGATAACTGTGCCGTAACGGTGCTCGTCCAGCCCGCCAGCAAGACCACGATCGCCAACCATTCATTTCGACGCATAAACGTTTCGCTTCATGTAGAAATTTGCCAAGTTGCTTTTGGAACGCCAGCCGTCTACGACCCTTTTCTTGAATCCCAGTTCCCAACCGCTCTTGGTGTGACCTCCGAGAGCTGACCGTAAGCCAATCAAAACTACTTCGACTCTGGAAACGGCTGTAGCATGAGCCGAAATCGAGCATAATCGAGCTCTCCTGAATAGAATAGAGCCAAAGAAACCCTACCCGCTGCCGATCCAGTTCCCTACCGGTGACCGATGTCCACTCCAGAAACCAACAGCGACGGAAAAGCCCAAGATCTGTTGCCCGACTTGTATCGGTTGCTCGGCCTTGAGCCGCTCGAAGCGGACATTGCCACGCTCCAACGCGGGCTGAGCTCAATGCAAAAAAAAGCGGACGCAGCCGAAAAATCGGATCCCAAGTTAGCCCAGCGAGCCGCCAGAATCGTGGCTCTTGGCAAGAAAAATTTGCTCGACGCAGAACGCAAATCCGCTTACGACCGCGCGTGGATGAAGACGTACGGAGCCACCTTACAAGCGGTGCCAACTACAAAAAAACCAGCCCAACCCGAAGTCACTTCTCCCGCACCGGCACTGGTTTCCACGACTGAAGCTAGCCCAGCAAAACCTCAGGAGACGGAACTCGAATGGGATCTTGAAGCCCTAGAATCCATGCTGCCCGCGGAAGATCCTCGCGCCCCTTTCGACTTGGGCGGATTCTTGCGATATTCCGCCAGCTTGCCGGAATCAAACCCAGCAGCCGACTACGAAAAGCTGCAAGGTTTTTTGGGGGGCGCGACCACCGTCACGATGGCAGCACCACCTTCCATCAGCGCAGCCGAACTTTTGCCTGAGTACTCGCTCAACGCCGCGACTTCAGAGACAGAAGACGCCACAGAATTGGCTGAAATCCCAGAACGTTTCCTTGCACCGAAGAAAGCTGGCTTTGCGGCGCCTCTTACGGCGACGGCACCTGGTGGAATTGCTAAACAGATTCGTCGTAAGCGCACACGTGCCATGCTGATCAGCGTCGGCAGTATCGCTGGCGCATGCCTTCTGTTATTCGGCGGGCTGTTCTACTTCATCACGCGGAACTCAGATTCGAAGGCTGAATCTGCCGTGTTAGCTCAATCGCCACTTACCACCAGCAAACCACAAGCGAATTCTGGTTCAGCGACTTTACCTCTAGACGCAACGGGCGTGAAGCCGGCCGTGTCCAGCGGCTTGCCCAAGGTGGGCGGGATAGATGGCAATGCTGCTAGCGAAAAATCCAACCCAAACATGATGGAAGGAATAGTTGCAGATGCGCTGTCGCCTCAGCCTCCCACTCCTTCACCGGAAACGCCTGCAGTCCCCAACGAACCCTCGTCTGCACCAACGCCAGTTGTACCGACTACAACTGCGGCAAGTAACACTGTGCCACCTCCAGCTACCTCGATGGCTACTACCGAACCCATTCCGGAGACTCAACCAACTCCGCCACCCGCGGACGCCGTTCTCACCCCCGCTGAGAAAGCAGCGTGGAACCGAGCGATGAAGGAAACACTAAAGACGCTTGGTTTGCAAAACTTTAAAGTTGCGAAAGAACAACTTTCTGCGTCGGAGAGTCTTGCGAAGACACAAGTGCAGAGAGATCAACTGAAACGACTCGCGGCCGTTGCCAAGTTGGTCGAGGAGTATCATGGTTTTCTTATTGACGCGATTGCTAGTCTCGGCCCCGCAGAAACCTTTAAGATTGGTGGTTCCAGCGAAGCCTCGTTCATCGAAGGGACCGAAACCGCCGTTTCTTTAAAAATCCGAGGGCGCGCCACGACGTTCGCGCTCACTGAATTGCAGATCGGGGTTGCCAATGGATTAGTCGATTTGAAAATGGATATGGAGCATCCGACTTCACTGGCGCGCAAAGCCGCTTTCGCGCTCGTCCATCCCAAGACGAATGGTCTAGCACTGAAGGCTGCCCGAGAGCAACTAGCCATGGCGGCGGCAGCAGGTGCAGTGGCAGCGGACTTGCCCAACGTATTCGACGAAGACTATTCGTTAAAGTGATCGCAACCGTAACGAGTGAACGCCCGTCGGCTCGCGCGCTACTCACTCACCCGCAGTCGGAAGGCCCACTGCGTTGTCGAAGGTGTCGTTTCAACAATCATAGCGGGTTGCAGGCTAAGCAGATCTTCTGAACGCGTCGCGGTAGTCGTCGGCTGAATTGGCTCCATCCTGGCAACTACATCTCCGACCGGTAATTCCCAGCTATTGCCTGAGGCAGCAGTCCAGCCGCTGGTCAGTTGATATGTGCTGGCTAACGATTCCGGCTTTGTTGATGAACGGCAGGCTAGCTCCACGATCCAACAACGCAGATCCGGTACCAAGGTAAAACTTGCGGACCAATGTCCTCGCCCCGACATGCCGACTCCAAAGACGACTTCGCGACCATCGCCGAACGATTGCAGGTGAATTTGTTGGAGTGGTGGCGACTCGGGCCAAGTGCACCCACTGTTCCCCTCGGCCGATGTTAACAGTTGCGTATCACCCAGACTCCATGCGTGACGGTATCGGTCGTTGACCCATTCGAAGGCCAGTTCGCCAAGTTTTCCGCCGTTCAGCTTTAGTGGTTCAGCTGTGCGCTGTGGGCCGCGTGTCATAACTGCCTCCGCTCCAAAGCATCGGAGCTAAGTCTGCTTGAGTGTGTTTAATGATCTCTGGGCCGGATTTACTTGCCAGCGTTGTCGTTTGAATTATTGTGCGGCTTGCTTCGCAATCACTTATCGGTTTACTCTTCAGTGTTCTGCATCATTCGCCATCGCAAGAACGATTCCAAAAAGCCCTGGATGTCGCCCGCCATCACTGCGTGAAAACTATTCTGCATATATTCCGTCCGCGAATCTTTAACGCGTTGCTCGGGGTGTAAGAAGTAGTTTCGGATTTGCGATCCAAATCCTTTCTGCCTTACTTTCCCTTTGTACTTCGCTAACTGCTCTTCCTCGCGTTTCTCTTCTTCAACACGTGCCAACCGAGCTCGCAACAACTTCCATGCTTGCGCACGGTTCTTATGTTGACTGCGCTCTCCCTGGCAAGCTGCGACGATTCCAGTTGGAAGATGCGTCAATCGAACCGCACTATCGGTTTTGTTGATGTGCTGACCACCCGCTCCGCTGGCTCGATAAGTGTCCTCGCGAACATCCTTTTCTTCGATCTCAACTTCTACTGAATCATTGATTTCTGGCGACACGTCAACGGCGGCGAAGCTCGTCTGTCGTTTCCCTTCAGCGTTAAAAGGGCTAATGCGCACCAAGCGATGCATCCCCTCCTCACCCTTCAAATAACCGTAAGCCATAGGTCCGCGAATCGCGACGGTCGCCTGCGTGATGCCCGCTTCCTGGTTGTCTTGTCGATCGAGCAGTTCAACACTGCATTCGTGGTCCTTCGCCCAGGCAATGTACATATTGAGCAACATTTCAGCCCAGTCATTCGCGTCGACCCCGCCATCACGCGCATGGACACTGAGTAGCGCGCCAGCCGCATCATGGGTACCATTTAGCAGCGCTTTGAGCTCCAGTTGCGAGACTTCAGATTCCAGCCGATCCAGCTCACCGACCACGTCACTGCGAAGCGAAGGGTCTTCCGCAAGCATACCGATCAAGCCCGAGAGATCTTCCGAAGCCGCCAATGCATCTTTTAG
>JANPLP010000741.1:0-6709 GCA_031426595.1 Planctomycetia bacterium
TGGGGGATATCAAGTCGGCATGATCGATGGGCGTCTATTTGATCTCGGTGAGGAACTGCGACGGCGCGCCGATTCGTCGGGCTCGGTCTCGATGCTCGTCCAAGACCATAACAACGGACGCATTGCGAACGTACGCGTGCAGTTGGACGCGAACAGTTCGACGCTCAGCGGCGAGCTGGTCTATCGTGATCGACTGCCGCTACCGAGTGATGCGATCATTACCATTCAAATTGAAGACTTAACACGCCCGTACGCGGCCGTCCGTGGCGGCCAGATCTCGATTCGGCCAACGCCGGGTACTTCGATCCCCTTCGAGATCGCCTACGATTCGAATTACATTTTTTCAGAAGATGTTTATCAAGTTCGCGCGTACGTGACTTCCGGTGGTCGTACGATAATGGAAACAACTCAACCTCAACGTGTCATCACTCAAGGCAATCCATCGAAAGTTCGTCTGAACTTGGTCGCAGTTGGGGTTCAATTAGCGTCCAACCCAGGCTCGTCGGTGGTCACGGCAGGGTATCCAAACTACAACTCATTCGATGATCAGATTGTCGCCATTTATCGACAGTATCTCGGTCGAAATCCAACGGTCGGGGAACTGGCTGCGCTCCGCTTCAGCCCCAACATTCAAAGTCGCCTTGGTTCACTGCCGATCGAAATGATGGCCGCACAAGAATACTTCGATGCCTCTGGGAACAACACCCAAGTTTGGTTGCAAAAAGTCTTTACCACCATCGTTGGGAAACCGCCGACGGCTGAAGAATTCGACGTCTGGAACCGCAGATTGGCGGACCTTAGAAACTCACGTACCGAGCTGCTTCGACAGTTGTACTCGGTTGCCCCACGACGATAAATGTAGACAATAATCTGTCCGTGGCAGCGACCAAGACAACAGTAGACATGACGATCGACAGATCGTTCCAACTGGAGAGTAGCCGGTGGATGCGAAGGGGTTCCGAGATCGCGTGCTAGCGATTTTGCGAGAGGAATTTCCGAGCGAAGACTTTAGAGTCGACGATCGAGAAGGAGTGATCGCGTGGAACGACGCCGAGTTCGGTTTGCACTCCCTCCACTCGGACGCAGAGCGTTTTGGAATCTCCGACGAACAACTGCGAGAGGCGGTTGTTACCCACTTCGACACGGTCATCAAAATGACCGAAGTTGGTAAACTGGTCGTTCCGGATTCGTGGGAATTAGCTCGTGATCGATTGCGACTGCAGTTAATGCCGACCGATTTGGTACGTGATGGCATCAGCGTCACTTATCCGTTGCTGGACAGCGTTGTGGTGAGCGTGGTGATTGATTCCCCGCATGGCTACGCTTACATCCGCCACGAAGATCTGATTCGTTGGGACACCTCGGCGTTTGATCTCTACGAAGTCGCCTGCGAGAATTTGAAGAAAGCCTCAGAGGGCATAGAGATCTCCTTCATCGAAGGACCGCCGCCGCTGATAGTTCTGCAGACGCAAGACGGCTATGACGCGGTGCGAGTTTTGTTGCCCGAATTCCGAGAGTTTGCGGCCGAGCGTTTGGGGGTGCCTTTTTTTGCAGCCATCCCCAATCGTGATTTTTTAATCATGTGGTCGCAGGCTGCAGAGCAGGATTTTCACGAGCACATCAAGAATCAAGTTCGAATCGATACCGCTTCGCAATCGCATCCTTTAACGAGCACCATTTTGTTGGTCACGGAAGAGAAGATTAGCATCGCGCGCTGACTGCCCTCTGCCCCAACAGAAACGCAATTTTGTGTCACCGCCCACCTGCGGCCTTTCAATGCGTTCATTTTGTTAGCCCCTGTACCTGCTCCGCGCAGCAGCATTCGCTAAAATCAAGAAACGCTTATTTATCAACTTTACTTTTGCCCGGGTGTTTTATGTCGAGCAATGAGATCTACGTTCCTCAAGCCAAACAAGCTCAATTGTCCCCTGAAATTTTGCCGGTAATTCGCGATCGCTGGAGTCCCTATGCCTTCGATGATCGCCCGGTCTCAGCAGGTGATGTCGAGCAGTGCTTGATTGCAGCAAGTTGGGCGGCATCCAGTTATAACGAGCAACCATGGTATTTCCTCATTGCCCATCGCGAAGAGGGCGCCGAGTTTGAGCGTATGCTGAGTTGCCTTCTGGACGCAAATCAAGCTTGGGCGAAGTACGCTGGCGTGTTGATGCTAACGATTAGTCAGGAATCATTTTCCCGCAACGGCACTCCGAATCGCGTTCACCAACATGACCTCGGTCAAGCCGCTGCACATTTTACGTTGCAAGCAACTGCACATGGGCTAGCTGTGCATCAAATGGCAGGCATCCATATCAGCAAGATTCGCGCTGAGTACCACATTCCGGACGGCTTTGCTCCTCAGACCGCGATTGCTGTTGGCTACGCGGCCACACAGCCTGCCGCGGGCCAAGAAGAACTTATCAGCCGAGATCAAGCGGCCCGCCAACGCAAACCGTTGTCGCAATTCGTCTTCAAAAGCCGCTGGGGAACACCAGCCAACTGACACTCAGAATGAAGGCTTGCACTGGCCTGGCCTGGGCTTCAATTGTCTGTGCTGAACTTAAGCTCAAGGACAACAAAGGAGAGATTAGCAGCTTGCCTTTAGCCATTCAGTACGCGACGAGAACCGATCAGAGCTCTTAACAGTACTTTCCGAGTACAACCAGAAACCCAGCACCAGCCTGCATCGCAGAGAAAATCGCTTGGCAAACTAATACTGTCCGAAAAGGAAATCGAGGGTTACTGGATTTCTTCCCGATACAAAAAGGCAATAAAAGAACTAACAGCCACACAAATACGCTGAAAGTGCCAAAAATCCACATGGAGTCAACAACCAAAGCAAGTGGCAACAGAAATATCATGGTTACACTTCCAAACAAAAATACAGCTTCGCACAATTCCTCGAATAGTGACAAGCCCAAACATGCCGCGATACCTAACATGGGCCACGGAAGCATGACCAGAACTGAACCCCAAATGGCCCGTCTTGGGAAGGAATTGACAGCGTCATTCTTTGCCGGACCCGAAGATGACAACGGACTTGCAAAAGGATTTTCGACTTCTCTGTTCAATTCATTTCTCTTTCTTGTCGATAGAGCCAATTGTGGTTCAAGTTGCCGCACAGTACCCATTTAGTACTCGGCTATGACTTTCCATTGATCGTCCGCTTTACGTAGTTGTACGAAGCGGAATGCACCTGGCACTGAGAGCCTTAGCAAAACATCATTCTCCTCGATCTTAAATCGAATGGAGCGGAACAGAGATTCGCTCTGCTGATTCGGTGCCGTTACAAAGTCACCCACCGCGACATCCAACTGCTCGATTAGAAACGAGCTGACGACCGTGCTGACAATAAAGAACGGCATGGGGTCCCTAGCCGCTTGCTTTTTGAAAGCCATGAGCATTTCATCACGCTTTACCGGGACCCCATATTCTGTCATTTTCCCGGGGACTTCGAGCCCAAAATAGAATAGCCGGTTGCCTGGAAGCAATTGCACCTCGGAAGCGTAAAATTGGTTCAGCTTCTTTTCTTCGTAAACCATGCAAGCCCGGAGCAGGTCCTTCGCAAAAGCGGTAACGTCAGCAGCAGGCTCGCGTAAAGCCGCAGTCTTTCGAGTCGGGCCCGAAATTCTCACGTCCTTTAGGCCCAACCAGAAAACAGGATGAGTTGTTGCGTCGAGATGGTAAATCGCGACGGGGCCCGAGGGTGCTAAGAGCCCGGCCAGCCCTTTGTTTTCCGAAGCGTCCCCAATCGTCGCCTCCAGTCTTACGATATCTCCCTCCTTGAAGTCGAGTTGGGCAGTTGTATTGATAATAAGCGCCGTGAGAAACGACCCGGCGTTCTCGTCTGAGCCGACTTTCGGTTGGAGTTGAGCAACCCCATTAAAAGTCATTGACGCATCGAGTGCTAATTCAAATTCCCACTTTACATTTTGCGCCTTTAACGCTTTGTTCACTTGAAACTGAACAGTATCTTCAGCCGGGGCCAAGTCGATATATCCGCCGGCACCATCCGTAACGGGCAGAACTTCCGAATTTGTTCCCACGTCCCCAGGGATGCTTGTAACTCGCTTTTCCAGCGACGGCTTATCGGGGACTCTTGCCTTGCCTACTAGCTCGCCAAGATAAGTGTCGAAGGCGACTATGTCTGACTGCCAACCGTCGCTGGATGCTGGTTTACTTTTTTCAGGCTTATCTTCTTCAATCATCGGTTCTTTGCGTATCGTCTGTGCGAGTGAATTCGATCTTGTTTTCCTTTCGCGAATAATGTCCCAAGCCTTGGTGAATTGCACCGTGTAGATATTCAATAAATACGCTTCTCGATCTTTCAGCTGCTTCGTGTTGATCGCTGGGTCGGCCGCGATGTTCAGATTCTTCCATCCGGCTTCCCCGAGTGCTGCGGTTGCGATTGCAATGGGATCAACTTTAACATTCGCTTTATAGCTTATTCCGGGCTGCCAAATTGCGCGTTCAACATGGAGTGAATCGGCCACTGAAGTGACACGATAGACGTCACCGTAGAGCGGCAAAAAGACATAGTAATGATGCTCATCAGCCAAGAGGGCTGAGTGAACCGTATCCAGATCCGCTAGTTTGAGGAAAGATACTGGGTCGGCATTGTCGATCAAGCGACCGTCTGTATAGACACCGTTTTTATCCTTGCAGACAGACTGGTGAATGGCATGAAACGTTGCCGCATGGAAACCCGTGAGCTTTGTGTCTCCCTTCCAAACGCTGTTCCGATCTGCGCCATATGGACTGTCATCACCAAAAGTCCGGAAGGTATCGAGATCGGCACCGACCAAAGGAGTCATCGACCAATAGACTCGATTTGCGTCCTGATAAAACGCCTGATCAAGATGCTGGAAGGTCTTTGCGTCTGCCCCAGAAATCTTTTTTCTCTGATACCAAACGCTCTTGGCGTCCTTCCAAACGAACCCCGCATTCACGAGTTCTATCGTCTTCGGATCCACTTCTGGCAGAAGTTCCGCGTACCACCAAACATGCTTTGCGTCCCTTGCAAGATTGGAATTGATAACCTCAAAACTCTTGGCATCCGCGAGCGGCAGTTCTACGACCCAAAAAAGGCCATCGCTGATCCATTTGTAATAAACTTTGTTCTTATCTTTGGTGTACTCTTCGCTCAGCGCTTTGAAGCTCAACGCATCGACCTCCGTAGATTGACGCAGCTTGAGATTTGTAGACTTAGCAAACCTTTCGAAATCTTCTTTCCCAGCCTGATCGATGCGCTGCTTATTGAAATAAATGAAGTCTTCCTGACGTGAGTAACCGTGTCCAAGGACTTCCGCTTTTGCGTCATCAAACTGCGTGAGAGGCGCCGGAGCGCTGTTTTGAAGAACAAACCCCGCAGCGATAACTGTCAATAGACTGAACATCGTAAATAGTCCGATCGGCATGAGGTAACTTTTAGAAAAAGGGCGCTTTCGAAAATCGAAATGCCTCTGAGTTGCTAACGATGAGGGCAACTTGAAGACAGCTGGCTGTTGCACATGGCTTAAGCACTCTTCCAGGAGTTCGTGAACTTCACTTGCGGAATCAAAGCGTTCCTTTTTATCCTTAGCCATCAGTTTCTCGATGATCAGTACCAGCCACTCTGGGGTATCGGGGTTCAGTTGGTGAATCGGCATCGGCTGTTCGTCGCTGATCTTCTTCATCACACTGTAGGAAGACTCAGCGCGGAACGGTGGTCGCCCAGTGCACATCGTGTACAGCATGCTACCTAGACTGAACAAATCACTACGCGCGTCAATCAGTTTTCCCGTCGCTTGTTCAGGCGACATATATTGTGGTGTGCCGGGATGGAAACCCGTGCGCGTGAGGCTGGCGTCGTCCACAGCACGCGCGAGTCCGAAATCGCTGATGAGCGCGCGGTCGACATCTTCTTCCATGAGGATGTTTGATGGCTTGATGTCTCGATGCACCAGTCCCTGCTGATGCGCGGCAGATAGACCATCGGCAACCTGCATACCAATGCGCAGAATCTCACACAACTGAAGCGGTCCATTGCGGTCAATGCGTGCCTGCAACGATTCGCCTGACACAAACTGCATGACGATAAACGGCAATTCTCGCTCTGTCTCAACATTGTAAATTGGCACCACGTGTTGATGCACAACTGCAGCGGCCGCGCGTGCTTCGCGCGCGAATCGCTTTCGTGCCGGTCCACTGCTGGCCAGATACGGAGCTAACAGTTTGATGGCCACCGGTCGACTCAGTTCTGTATCGAACGCTTTGAAGACCACTCCCATGCCGCCGGAGCCGATCAATCTTTCCACTTCGTAGCGCCCTAAGCGGCCGAGCATTTCTGGATGAGTTGGTGGTGATAGCAGTTGCTTTGCCATCGATTCGGTCCAATGCATTGCGGATTGATCCAAGTTCGCGGGCGGAAAGCAGCGCTGTGGATCTGAACTGACAGCTTCTGAGATCGCAGCTTTCACCCCCTGCCAAATTTCCACCGGCCCCGCAAGTTCGCTTATCCGCTGTTGGCAGCGAGTGCAGTTTTCGACATGAGCGAGTAACGACTCGCTTGGCTCCGACGACTGGTCATGCAGAAGGAGTGCTTCGATCGCAGCGTCATCACAAGTACCTCGATTGTTGTTCATTATTGGACCTGGTACTGCTGGACAAGTTCCTTAATCCGTGCCATCACACGACTACGAGCGAAATAGATATTGCCGGGGCGAGTGTTGAG
>JANPLP010000742.1:0-2299 GCA_031426595.1 Planctomycetia bacterium
CTACGATACGGTCATACCTCAGTCGGTCGCGATACATAATTGCGTCCGCCATTGGCCTGTGCGGACTGGTGGTCGGACTTCTCCCGTCTACCTTTGTGTTGTACACGTGCCTCAGTTACCTGTTGCCGCACTGGGGGCTGAATGTCAGTGGTGGCTTTTGGGGTGCGGGCATCGTGATGGCTTGTATATGGATGATTCCAACGGCTGCAATTGTGGCTCTCGTACTTGCCGGTGTTTCTCGCTTGATTGGCAATGCTGAAACGGCTGGACCCGCTTTGCGTGGGGCGATGCTTTCCCCGCTAGCATTTGTTTGTTTGATCGCGTGTACTATGCTTGCAAGCATCATGGGATTTCACGGATACTGAGCAAGAAAGACGACAGAACCATGCGATCCAACGGAGCCGGGCTTGCGAGTTTTCACGAATGGAAAGTCATCCGTCCCGGCCCGCTGATCGCCGCCGTTCCACCACCCATAGAGAGACTGCTGGGAACACGACATCAACCTTGCTGATGAGTTCTGTGAGACATCAGGAGCGACGGTTGGTGTGATGTTGAATTGCGGTTCGAATGCGAGAACGACGATTGGCTGGAGGCAGTTTTGGCCCTTGAAAAGCGTTGAAGAGACCGCTTGCTCGTCAAACGCTTCGTTGAATTGATTTGTGTTTTGGCGTTAGGACGCGATTGATCGCTGCAAGCTGATTAGCTTCGAAGAATTTCAATACTGAGATTCGATTGAGACTTGGATTGCGTTTGGCAATGATTGAAGAGACGCTTGCGCGATCTGGCTTCGGCTAAAAATGGGTGAGCGTAGCGGGATCCGCCAACGCAAAATCGAAGCGACTGGACTTGCGGTTGCCTGAGAACTAATTGATTCGGCATCAAGCGAACGCTACAATCGCGTCAACAAAAAACGCTGCCCGAAGCCCACTCCAAACCCGGTGGAACTAAGCGATCCATCGAAGCCTACGTCGATGTCTCTCAAAATAAACAATCATCTTGGCGTGGGCTCGATGATCTTGTGCGTTATCCGGCTTGCATAAACACTATGCGTTACATTGTAAAAACTGTCGCTGGCATTCTTTGCATTGTTCTGATCGGGTTGCTTGCTCTTTCCTTCATACCTGCATCTCGTATTTACTCGGTAGAGACTACGTTCACGTCTGCACCTGAATCAGATGACGAACTTCACAAATGGCTTGCTGATCAACACGGTGTCGTCGAACATACGATCCACCTAAACCGACTTGACAATCAACGAATTGGATTAACGTTTATCATTTCCCAGAATTTATGGAGACGTCCTGCATTCCCTGCTATTGAATCCCAATGCGCCGAGCTAGGATATGATCTGTCGGGCCCATTTACCGAAGTGCGATAGACAGAGTTCGCTTCTGTTTGCCATGATGATATGCTTGCACCAAACCTGCTAGAATCAAAACCAACCGAAATAGCCGGATAACAAAATGTTGCACCAAGTCGCGTTGGTTGCTGCAATTTGAAGTTTAGTTGACTCACGCCACTGGGTGAACATTGCCGTTAGGCCTCTGATTCGCAATGTCATTCAACGATACGGTTCGACTTGAAGCGCTTGTTGCGTGCCAGTGTCATTGCTGTCTCTGACTCGAACGCAAACACACACGTCTTGTTTGTCACCACATCCAACAAGAGGCAGATGGCGGCCCAAACACACTCGCGAATTGCATCCCGCGTTGCCCTGATTGCCATGCAGAAGTGAAGGCATTTGATCCGAGGCACCACCCGGGGATGACTGGATACAGTGACGCGGAGCTAGTTCGGCTGCGAAACAATTGGTACGAGATAGTGCGACGCAGATCTGATGAACTGGTGGCTCAATTGCACAGGCGTCGCGCGAATATTCCAACTTCTCCAGCGCTGCAGGGCGAAATATCATTTGACTATTCCAATCACGATGGTTTCTACAATATCGGACAAGGACTCAACGAGTTTATGACTCGCTGGTCCAGAGGTGGCAACAAAGCGATTCACGCGTATACCGATGGAACCAACGTTGCGATTGCGAAACCCCTAAAGCATTTGGGGTTAAGTGATATTCCTGTCGCAAGCCTTCTAGATTACAGTTCTCGCGTAAGGACAGTTAATGTGGGCGCATTGGCGATCTACGAGAATCACAATGGTAAATACATGGCCATCAAGATCCGGGAGCTGGAGGCGACAACAAACGGCAACCGTGACTATGCGCGAATGAGTTATTGGATCCTAGACGATGGTTCCAGCGATTTCACGACGAAGGCCTAACTACTTCATGGGACGGTTGCCG
>JANPLP010000743.1:0-1918 GCA_031426595.1 Planctomycetia bacterium
ACTTCGATTCGATATCGCAGCATACCAGGCCGAGGTGGACCTCCCACGCGACGTTCGCGGCCCCCAGTTCGTCCGCCAGCGCGTTCGTCTTCAAATCGTTGACGACCCGGTCCTCTCCGTTCACTTGAATCGCGACGTTCACGACGGTCGTCGCGATCCCAGCGTTCCGGTTCGCGTTTCGGTTCATCTTTCAGCAAGAAGGGTCGAGTACCTTGACCAATATGAGCGATCGCAGCAGCCACGAGATCCAGCGGCTTTCCGGATTCAGCGGCAACTTCGTTGACCATCTTCTGAAAAAATCCGAGATCCTGCGTCTCGACCGCTGCCTTGACCTGCTCCTTGAAGCGATCCAATCGGCTGGCGTTGATATCCTTAACCGATGGACGATTCACTAGCTCTATAGTCTGCTTGGTCGCTCGCTCGATCAAACGCAGCTTACCGCGCTGTGGAGGGGTCAAAAAGATGATCGCCACTCCGCTCCGCCCAGCTCGACCCGTGCGGCCGATACGGTGAATGTACGATTCGCTGTCGTGCGGAAGGTCGTAGTTAAATACGTGGCTGATGCGCTGCACATCCAAACCACGGGCGGCAACGTCTGTCGCAACAATAATGTTCAGTTGTCCCGACTTCAGTTGATCGACGGTCCGTTGACGTTGCTTCTGTGGCAAGTCGCCGTTCAACGCTGCGGCTGCAAAGCCAAGATTGCTCAGATGCTCCGCCACTGTGATCGTGGAATCTTTGGTCTTGGTGAACACGATCACGCCGTCAGTCGTTTCCGCTTCCAGCATTCGGGCCAGCAATTCCATCTTCTCTCGCTCCGGCACAAACACGCAACGCTGCTGAATCGATTCAGCGGTGTTCGTGTTGCGACGAATCGTGATATGAGCCGGATCTTGGAGATGCTTTTCCGCGATGCGACGAATCGGGTCCGGCATCGTCGCGGAAAACAAGGCAACTTGCTTCTCTTTCGGGCACTTATCAAGAATGAATTCGACATCTTCCTGAAAGCCCATGTTGAGCATCTCGTCGGCTTCGTCCAGCACCAAACACTTCAGTGAATCAAGATTCAAAGTGCCTCGCTTGATATGATCGATAACACGACCAGGAGTCCCGACTACAACATGCACTCCGCGGCGCAAAGCTTTGAACTGGATGTCATAATCCTGGCCACCAAAGATTGCCGCAACTCGGAAATCGGGCATGCAGACCGCATAGGTATCGAAGGATTTGGCAACTTGCGTGGCCAACTCGCGAGTTGGAGCAAGCACCAAAACCTGCGGCCCATCGGACTTGGCGTCCAAACGCGACAAAATCGGCAAGGCGAATGCAGCAGTCTTACCAGTTCCCGTCTGCGCTTGGCCAATCACATCTCGGCCAGCCAACATAAATGGAATGATCTCAGCTTGAATCGGCGTCGGCGTCGTGTAACCCGACGTCATGATGGCTTGCTGCACATCACGGCTCAATTCAAGGTCAAGAAAGCTAAATTCAGGGGTAACGTCTTCAGAAATTTCGATCGATTGATCCACGGTCATGTTCGTCATACAGTTCAAACGGCTTCTATGAAATCGGCTTTAACCTAGGCAAGCCAATCGTCGCATTCGAACTCGAAACAGCCGAACATTTTGACGACACTTCCTGCAAAGTCACGAGATGCGGACGCTTCCACTAACCGCAGTCGCCAACGAACTTATCAGTTGCTCTTCGCATCAAGACGCAGAACAACGATCAGCGAGACGTCAAACAGTTAGTAGTCGATCAGCTGGCAGTTGCTCAGCCGTCCGTATTCGTTTCGAAGCAAGACGATTAGGTCGCTAGTCGGCGACCCTTCAGCACTCTCTTGTGCTTGCCCATTCGCGGTCGGTAATATGGAAAAACACCTCGTCCTTCCGGTCAACCGCGGACCGAGTCGTGCAAA